>NZ_JBXEJO010000049.1:0-73451 GCF_056837965.1 Bradyrhizobium ferriligni | reverse complement strand
CTCGTGGGCTCGGAGAGGTGTATAAGAGACAGCCACCAACGTGGCCGCCGCCGCCGCCCATCGCACCCATCTGTGCGGCAGACTGGGCGAACGAAACGGTCGGCGCCACAGCCAACGGCAGCGCAAGCGCCAGAGCCGCGGCGGTGCTCAGAACCTTCATATTGATCATTTTGGACTCCATCAAAACGGTGAATGTCTAACCATCTCTGCGGTCGGACGTTCCCGTGCTCCACATTGATTGTGGGTCATCTTCGCGTAGCCGGCGGCTCATGTATGGCAGCTGAACAAAACTCCTCGTGAGCGCGTCATTTGGTCGCCAAACGGGCGCATAAACCGGGGGCTGTCCGAAGGGTGCGGGGCTACCTTGGCGGCGGCTGGACATTTGGGGAATGAGGTGGCATCAGAGCCGCATAGCCTCGAACCGACGACCGGCCACGCATGAAACAATTCCTGCTGAAATTCTTCACCTGGTGGAACGGCCAGACCTTTGGCACGCAATTGTGGACGTCGCGATTCGGCGAACTGGTCGGCGAGGACGAACAGGGCAATCGCTATTACCGCACCAAGGGCGGCGAGATCGATCCGACGCTGCATTTCGAGCGCCGCTGGGTGGTCTACAACGGCTACGCCGAAGCCTCGCGCATTCCGGCCGGCTGGCACGGCTGGCTGCATCACACCGTCGATGTGCCTCCGACCGAGCAGAACTACGCGCCGCGGGAATGGGAGAAGCCGCATCTGCCGAACCTGACCGGCACCGCGCAGGCCTACCGTCCGTCCGGCTCGACGCTGGCGAGCGGCCGCCGCCCCAAGGCAACCGGCGACTATCACGCCTGGACGCCAGGAAGCTGACTTTCACGCATTGTTGTTCTGACCTGCACGCGCGCAACGCCGCGCGTGCAGCGCACGCTGCCCGACAGCGCAAGCGCGCACCTGTGAACAACGGTAACAGCGGGGACAGATGGGCCGCAGCCGATGCTGCCCGCTTGCGCCGCGGACGGGTTCGCGGCTCAATAGGGTCATCTTACGGAGATGGGAAACCATCGCGTCGGATCGGGCTCCAGATCGCGACTGTCCCGATATGCAGCGGCCTCCGAGTTGGATGCGGCCGGGAGATAGGCCCCCGGTACAGACGTCCTGAAATCGCCCGCAAATGTGAGGCTACCGTGAGACAGGAAGGGCCGCTCGGGAAACCGGGCGGCCTTTTTCTTTGCGGCGATCAGGTCAGGGCAGGCGAGCCGCGGCACGGCCCATCAACTCGGCGCGGCGCGCCTGCGACGGCGCGATCCGCTCCTTCATGAACGCGAGGATCTCGGCCGGTGCGGTATCCGGCGAGCCCGCGTTGAACGGCGGGGCCGGGTTGTATTCGAGCCTGAGCTGGATCGCTTCCGCGGTCTTGCGGTCGACGAGCTCCGACACCAGCGTCAGCGCGAAGTCGATGCCCGCGGTGACGCCGCCGCCGGTGAAGCGGTTGCGGTCGACGCAGACGCGCGTCCTGGTCGGAATGGCCCCGAAGCTCGAGAGGAAATCAATCGCGCTCCAATGCGTGGTGGCGCGATAGCCCTTGAGCAGGCCGGCCGCCCCGAGCACCAGCGATCCCGTGCAGACCGACGTGACGTATTTCGCTCCCTCGGCCTGCTTGCGCAGGAAGGCCAGCATGTCCTGGTCACCGACCATGTCGTCGGTGCCGAAGCCGCCGGGCACGCAGATCACGTCGAGCTGCGGGCAATCGGCAAAGGTCGTGGTCGGCGTCAGGACCATGACGGAATCGGTCGGAACGGGTTCGATGCATTTCCAGATCAGATGCACCTTGGCGCCGGGGACCGAGGAGAACACCTGCAGCGGACCGGTCAGGTCGAGCTGGGTCACCTTCGGGAAGACGAGCAATCCAATCTGCAGGGGTTCGGTCATCGGGGCCTCCAAATAGCGCTTGACGGAACCACGATGTCATGATGGCCTCTCGTCCAAAATGGCGTATTTCCCTCATTTTCGGACGCAAGTCTCCTGAGAGAGGGAAGTCTCCTGAGAGAAGCAAGTCTCCTGAGACAAGGCTCCTGAGAGACGCAAGTCTCCCGAGAGAGGGCCGCCAAGAAAGTAACGTCACCCGCGAGGATTTGGCGATGATCGGCATCCTGATCTTTCCTGACTTCCAGCTGCTCGACGCGGCCGGCCCGATCGCGGCCTTCGAGATCGCGGCGCGCTTCGCCAACGCCGCGCCGGCGATCAGGACGATTGCGGTGAAGGCGGGACCGGTGCGCTCTTCGTCCGGTGTCGAGATGCTTGCGCGCGGCCTCAAGCCGTCGGCGGCGATCACGACGCTGATCATTGCGGGCGGCAACGGCGTGCGCACGCCGGCGAGTTGTCCAGCCACATTGTCATTCGTGCGGCGGATGGCGGGCCGCGGCATTCGCGTCGCCAGCGTCTGCTCCGGCGCCTATGTGCTGGCCGAGGCGGGCCTGCTCGACGGCCGCCGCGCCACCACGCATTGGCAGCGCACGCCGCATTTCGTGAAGACCTATCCGAAGATCAAGCTCGAGCCGGACCAGATCTTCGTCCGCGACGGCAATATCTGGAGTTCGGCCGGCATCACCGCCGGCATCGACCTCGCGCTCGCGATGATCACCGAGGACTATGGCGACGAGATCGCGCAGAGCACCGCGCGGCAGCTCGTGCTGTACCATCGGCGCAGCGGCGGGCAGTCGCAGTTTTCCTCGCTGCTGGAATTGAAGACGCCGAACGGCCGGTTCGGGCCGCTGCTCGCCTGGGCGCGCGAGCATCTCGATGCGCCGCTGACGGTCGAGGACCTCGCCGACAAAGCCGGGATGAGTTCGCGGCATTTCACCCGCGCCTTCATCGCGGAGACCGGCACGACGCCGTCGAAAGCGGTCGAGCGGCTGAGGATCGAAGTCGCGCGGCAGCGCGTTCAGTCGTCGGGCGAGGCGATCGAGCGCGTCGCCGAGATCACGGGCTTCCGCGATCCCGAGCGGATGCGCCGCGCCTTCATCCGCGCCTTCGGCCAGCCGCCGCAATCGCTGCGGCGTGCCGCGCGGGCGGGGTAGGCTCGTTTGGGACAAGCTCGTTGTCCGATTTCACGCGATCGATGTCGTCTTTGCAGTGATGAACCTGGCGAGGGTTCCCGTGACCCACGTTAAGTGGGCATTGGGGACCCGAGGAGGTTCTAATGACAAAGCATCGAACGATTACCGGGTTCGTGGCTGTCGCCCTGCTGGCTGTCACCGCAACCGCCGCGACCATCAAGTCGCACGCGCCCCGGACCGACGGCGTTGTCGTCGCCGGCACGGACGCGCTCCCGGCCAAGGATTTCAGCGACCGCTGGTCCGCGATATCCGATTTGCCTCCGGCAACGGACATCGCCGGGCGTGCAGCTGACGCGCGTTAAGGTCATGGACCGAGGTCCGGCCCGTTCGAGGGCGCGACCCGCGCAGGGATTATTCGTCTCGCAACAAAAAATGCCCCGCCGAAGCGGGGCAAGATGTTGAGCGACTTAGTCTTGAGCGACTTGGTCTTGAATAGAACTAACGGTTCTGCCGCGCCGGAATAGCGCAGTCATTCACCAATACAGGATCAGCCCACGATCGCAGAGATCCACGGATGCGCTGATCACGAAACGTGCTTCAACCGAAAAATCACTGGCCCAATGTATCGGTCGCGATCTTCTTCTTGAGTGCTTCGCAGGTATCCCTGACCTCCGCGGTCATCAACGAGACGGCTTCGATCTGCAGGAAGAAGCGCTTGCCCTGATCGCGGTAACCGGCAGCGAACTCCTTGATCTCCGCGATCATGTCGTGGACGCCTGCGACCATGACCTCGCAGTTCTTGGCGGCCAGTTGCAGTTCCGATCCAAGGGCCTCGATTTCCTTCACCGCCGCTTCATATTCGCGCACGACCGCCTCGGCCGACAGCTTGCCCACCTCGTTGACGCCGTTGCGATGCTCGACATAGTCCGGCATCGGCGAGAGGGGCCGGATGTTGCTGCGTGGTCGATGCGAAGTCACCGTGTTGATTTCGTCCTCCATCTGCTCCGACGGAGCGCGGGCGAGGACTTCTGCACTAACACTCATGCGGACTCTCCATAACTTGTTACGGCAAATGGAGTTTAGCAATGTCAACGGATTTGTCTCGATTTTCCACAGTTTTGAGGCAAGTGCAATTGTGCACTGCAGCATTGTGTTGCGTCAATGTGGCGCGTCGGGGTGCCAGCCAAGCAGGGCGAGCATCACGAAGAAGCCGACGACATAGGCCGCCATGATCGGCCAGCCCTGGGTGATCCAGCGGACCACCGATTTGGCTTCCGGATACATGCTAGACACCGCAACGCCTGCCGACGAGCCGAACCAGACCATCGATCCGCCGAATCCGACCGCGTAGGCGAGAAAGCCCCAATCATAGCCGCCCTGCTTCAGCGCCAGCGCGGTCAGGGGAATGTTGTCGAACACCGCCGAGACGAAGCCGAGCCCGAGCGCGGTCTGCCACGACGCGGCGGGCAATTTCTCCACCGGCATCATCGAGGCCGCCGTCACCAGCGCGAGCAGGAACACAGTGCCCTTCAGCGTCTCGGGCATCACCGACCAGTCCGGCCGCCGCAGCAATGAGGTGACCAGGATCGCGGCCCAGACCGCGAGCCCGAGCACGGGCAGCGCATCGAGCAGCGCGGGGAACTTCAGATTGGCCGTCACATTGGCCGTCAGCGCGGCCAGCAGGATCACGGCCACGATCGCAACCCGCGCCCAGTCGATTCTGAGGCCGGACGGTGCATCCTTCACGATCGGGGAAAAGCGGTGCTGTTGCAGCGAGGCCGGCACCGCAAACACCAGCATCGCAACGATCGCTGCGACATAGGCCTCCACGACGGTGAGCGGGCTGATGCCGTCGATCCACATCATCGTCGTCGTGGTGTCGCCGACGACGCTGCCGGCGCCGCCGGCATTCGATGCGGCGACGATGGCCGCGAGATAGCCGATATGGACGCGGCCTCGGAACACGTGGCGGGCCACGGTGCCGCCGATCAGCGCGGCCGCGATATTGTCGAGGAAGGCCGACAGCACGAACACGATGACCAGCAGGATCAGTCCGCCCTTCCAGTCATCGGGCAGCAGCGCCGGCATCTCGTCGGGAATGCGGCTCTCCTCGAAATGGCGCGACAGCAGCGCAAAGCCCATCAGGAGCAGGAACAGGTTGGCGAGCGTGACCCACTCATGCTCCATGTGATGCGCGAGACCGGGCAGGCCCGCGCCGAATTTCGCAAAGCCCGCGAACAGCAGCTTGTAGGCGACGATCGCGGCAAGGCCCGTCAGCGCCACCGCGAGCGTGTGGTGATGGAAGATCGCGACGCCGAGCAGCGTCAGCGCGAACAGGATGAAATCGAGCGGGATACCGTAGACGAGGAGTGGCGTGAGCAAGACGATCTCGATGGCTGGAGTGCCCGGCGGCGTGAGGCGCTGACGGCGGCACTATCGCGCGGCGTGGGGAACTTCAAGGCGCGCTAACGCCGCAACAGGCTCGCGATGCGCTCGCGAACCTTGATCGGGGACGACGCCAGCCACGTCGCTGCGGGTCCGATTGCTCAGCCCAGCGTCTTCAGCCAGGCGCTGATCTCGGTCACCGCGATATTGGCCTGATTGAGCAGCTTGCCCATGGTGAAGAAGCCGTGGAACTGGCCGGGGAAATGCCGATAGGTCACCGGCACGCCGGCGTCCTTGAGGAATTTCGCATACTCGTCGCCTTCGTCGCGCGACGGATCGGCGCCGGCGGTCAGCACATAGGCCGGCGGCAATCCGGCAAAGTCCTTTGCGCGCGCCGGCGAGGCGCGCCAGTCGCTGTTGTCGGCGTCACCGAGATAATGGTTGGCGAACCAGCCGATCACCGAATGCGTCAGGAGGATGCTGGTCTCGGGCTCGCGGTGCGAGGGATGCTTCCGCGAAAAATCGGTCGCGGGATAGATCAGTAACTGGGCGGCGAGCTTCGGCCCGCCGTCGCGGGCGGTGAGGGCAACCACGGCCGCGAGGTTGCCGCCGGCGCTGTCGCCGCCGACGATCAGGCGCGAGGCGTCGATGCCGAGATCCCTGGCATTGGCGGCGACCCATCGGGTCGCGGTCACGGCGTCGTCGACCGCGGCAGGGAAACGATGCTCGGGCGCGAGGCGATAATCGATCGAGATCACGATCAGCTCGCCCTCATGGGCAAGCTTCTGACAAACCACCTCATGGGTATCGAGATCGCCGATCACCCAGCCGCCGCCGTGGAAGAACACCAGGCAGGGCGCGAGCCCGTCTTTCTTGCGCAGCGTGTTCGGGGTGTAGATGCGGGCAGGGATCGTGCCGTGCGGCGCCGGGATCGCGAGCGGCTTGCTCGATTGCAGCGCGGGCGGCTCGGGATTGGAGACGACGCGGGCGGCCCGGTAATAGTCGCGCGCTTCCGGCGCGGTCAGCGTCTCATAGGCGGGACGGCCGGCCTCCTGAAACGCCTTGTAGACGGCAGCGGCATCGGGATCGAGAACGACGGGCATAGACAACAAACCTTCTTGTGATGCTGGACTGAAATGTCAGGCGGCGGTGCGGCCGCCGTCGACGGTGTAGGCGGAGCCGGAGACGTAGCTCGCCTCGTCGGAGGCAAGAAAAGCGACGATGGAGGCGACCTCGCTTGCGAGGCCAAGCCGGCGCGCCGGGATGCGGTCGACGATCTTCTCGATCGGCGGCGGCGCGTTGCCGCCGGAGCGGCCCTGCAGGATCGTGCTCAGCATCCGGCTCTCGATCATGCCGGGGCAGACGCAATTGACGCGCACGCCGGTGCCGGTGCATTCCCAGGCCGCGCTCTTGGTCAGCCCGATCACCGCGTGCTTGCTGGCGCTGTAGACCGCGATCATCGGCGATCCCATCAGGCCGGCGATCGAGGCGGTGTTGATGATGCTGCCCTTGTTCTGCTTCAGCATGACGGGCAGCACATGCTTCATGCCGAGGAAGACGCCGACCACGTTGACGTCGAGCACCCGGCGAAAGCTCTCCAGCGAATATTCCGGGATCGGCCTGATGTCGCCCTCGATGCCGGCGTTGTTGTAGAAGGCGTCGATGGTGCCGAAACGGTCGACGGCGGCGCGGACATAGTCCTTGACCTCGTCCTCGTCGGTGACGTCGGCTTCGATCGCGAAGGCCTCGGCCGAGGCCGGCAGGTCCCTGGTGGCGGCCTTGAGGTCGGCCCCCTTGCGGTCGACTGCGACAATCCGCGCACCCCGTTCGGCGAGCAGTTGGAGCGTGGCGGTTCCGATGACGCCGGCAGCCCCGGTGACGACGGCGACCCTGCCGTCGAGCCTGATGCGATCTGGCATGTGGGTTTCCTCTGGCTGGTCCGGTTCGATCCGGATTTTCCTGGTTTTCACGCGTGGCCGCGTGCCTTCAGCGTGAGGACTATCACACGTGTTCCCAGGAGTGACCAGAGGGTGACCAGAGGCTGCCCAGTGGGCCGGGGAGAGGTGGCCGGGTGCCCTTTCCCCGCCGTATTCGGCGTGTTAACCGGTGGCCTGCGAGCGGCCGATATCAAGGTAGACTGTCGCGAGCCCGATTCGCCCTTTAAAGCCGCGCGAGATGCTTCGAACCGTTGCCCTGACTGGCTTTGCGGCCCTGGTTGCCGCCTCAACCATCTCGCTTGCGCCGCCCGCGCGCGCGCAGATCGGAACGATTTTCTCCGATCCCGCGCCGCGTCCGCCCGGCTCGATCCCGCGTGGTCAGCCGGCTCCTCCCAGCGACGACGACGAGGAAGTGCCGGAATTGCCGCGCGGCCGTCTGCTGCCGACACAGCCGCGGGCGCTGCCGCCAGGCCAGGCGGTGCCGCCGCCTGGCAGCGTGCAGTCGCAGCCGCTGGCGCCGCCGCCCGGCTCGACGGTGGCTCCGCAGGGCACCCAGCCCGGTGTCGCCGTGCAGCCGCCGCAACCCGGCGGTCCCGCCGTTGCCAACACACCGCCCGGTGCCAATCCGCTGCCGCCGGGGCAGCGTCCCAAGGGGACGCCCCAGGGCGCGCCTCAGGGCACCGCGCCGCAGACGCCTGCCACGTTGCAGCCGGGCGACGAGGTGGTGCAGGAGCCGCCGTCGACCAAGATCACCAACAAGAAGGCGAGCTTCTCCGGTCTCGACAAGATCACCGGACGCATCATCAATTTCGACGAGGATATCGGCGAGACCGTGCAGTTCGGCGCGCTGCGGGTGAAGACCGATGCCTGCTACACGAGGCCGTCCACGGAAGCTGCCAACACCGATGCCTTTGTCGAGGTCGACGAGATCACGCTGCAGGGCGAGGTGAAGCGGATCTTCTCGGGCTGGATGTTCGCGGCGAGCCCCGGCCTGCACGGCGTCGAGCATCCGATCTACGACATCTGGCTGACCGACTGCAAAGGACCGGACCAGACCATCGTGACCGCCGCGCCCGATCCGCCGAAGGCGCCGACGCCGCCTCCGCCGCCGGCCCAGAAGCGCGCGCCGCAGAAGCAGGCCGCGCCGCGTCCGCCGCCGCAGCCGCTGCCGCAATATCAGCAGCAGCCGCCACCTCCGCCGCCCCAGCAGCAGCGGCCGGGCGGGTTGTTCGGCGGATTGTTCGGAAACTGATCGGCACTTCGTAGCCCGGATGGAGCGCAGCGAAATCCGGGTTTCTCTCCGCGGAGAGACTTGTCCCGGATTGCGCTTCGCTGCATCCGGGCTACGGCATAGGCTTAATTCAATTGCGCTCGGCGATGATCGCCAGCGCGTCGGCACCCTTGACCGGTTGGGTGGCGTCGAGCTTGCGGAAATCCGCCGGCGCGCCCGTGATCGCCTTGTCGAGCAGCGTGCGATAGCGGCGCCGCGAGATCTCGATCGCGCCGAACGTCCTCAAGTGCTCGGTCACATATTGCGTGTCGAGCAGCTCGAACCCGCCCGCGATCAGCCGTGCCACCAGATGCACCAGCGCAACCTTCGATGCGTCGCGCGTGGTGTGAAACATGCTTTCGCCGAAGAAGGCGCGGCCGAGGCTGACGCCGTAGAGCCCGCCGACCAGATTGTCGTCCTGCCAGACCTCGACGCTGTGGCAATGGCCCGACGCGTACAGCCCGACATAGAGATCGCGGATGCGCTTGTTGATCCAGGTGTCGTCGCGGCCGGGCTGCGGCGCCGCGCAACCGGCGATCACGGCCTTGAACGCGGTATCGACGGTGACGGTGAAGGCATCCGTGCGCACGGTGCGCGCAAGGCGGGAGGCGACGCGGAAGCCGTCGAACGGAATCACGCCGCGCAATTCCGGCTCGACCCAGAACAGGGTCGGATCGTCGGCGCTCTCCGCCATCGGGAAGATGCCGCAGGCATAGGCGCGCAGCAGCACCTCGGGCGTGATCTCGGAGGAGGCGGAGTCGCGTGAGGTCATAGCGCCAAGGATAGCAAAGCGCGGGCGGTCTTGCGATGGGGGCTGCCACCGGGACGCTACGTGTTGACGAAACGCGCCGGTTCCTCCACAAGCCGCGCCGTTCCGCCGCAGTTTCCCGAGACGGACTGCGCGGTCGTGCTAGATTGCAACAAAAAGATGGCGGCGCTGCCGGGACACGGTGGCTTGCGCGCCCGACAATCGACACAGGTGAGGGGGACGCTGCATGAAATGGTCATGGCGAACGTTTGCGCCGTTGCTGGTTTGGTTGGTGATCTATCTGGTCCCGGTGCCGTCGGGGCTGAACGCCAATCAGTGGCACTATTTCGCGGTGTTCGCCGCCGTGATCACCGGGCTGATCCTTGAATCGATGCCGGTCGGCGCAGTCGGTCTGATCGGCCTGACGGTCGCCGGCATCGGCGGCTATGTCGAGCACGACCCGAACAAGTCGCTGCGCTGGATGCTCGGCGGCTTTTCCGAGAGCACCGTGTGGCTGATCGTCGGCGCCTTCGTGTTCTCGATCGGCTATCGCAAGAGCGGGCTCGGCCGCCGGCTGGCGCTGCTCTTGGTGCGCGGCCTCGGCCGCCGCACCATCGGGCTCGGCTATGCGGTGGCGTTCTCCGATCTCGTGCTGGCGCCGGCGACGCCGTCCAACACCGCGCGCTCGGGCGGCACCATCTATCCGATCGTCAGCAACATCCCGCGCATCTACGGCTCCGAGCCCGGCCCGACCGCGGGCAAGATCGGTACCTTCGTGATGTGGACCGCGTTCGCGACCACGGCCGTCACCAGTTCGCTGTTCCTGACTGCGCTGGCGCCGAACGCCGCCGCGCTCTCGATCGCCAAGAAGCTCGTCAACATCGAGGTCGGCTGGTCGCAATGGTTCATCGGCTTCGCGCCGCTCGGCATCCTCTTGCTGCTGCTGGTGCCGCTGCTCAGCTATCTGGTCTGCCGGCCCGAGATCAAGGAGAGCCCGGAGATCGTGACCTGGAGCGAGGGCGAGCTCGCCAAGATGGGGCCGCCCTCGCGGCACGAATGGATCATGGCGGCGCTGGTGGTGCTCGCGATGTTCCTGTGGATCTGCGGCTCTAATCCCAATATCAGCGTGCCGCTGCTCGGCTCGAACTTCATCAACGCGACCACGGTCGTATTCGTCGTGATCTCCTTGATGCTGCTGACCGGCGTGATCGCGTTCGAGGACATCGTCGCGGAGAAGAGTGCATGGGAGGTATTTTTCTATTTCACCTCGCTGCTCACGCTGTCGTCGGGCCTCAACGAGATCGGCTTCATCAAATGGGTGGCCGAGGGTTATGCCAAGCCGCTCTCCGGCACGTCGCCGCTGGTCGGGATGATCCTGCTCGTCACCTTCTTCTTCTGGATCCACTATTTCTTCTCGAGCATCACCTCGCATACCGCCGCCGTGCTGCCGGTGGTGCTCGCCGTCGGCTCCAGCATTCCCGGCCTGTCGGTGCAGATCCTGATGCTGCTCTGCGTGTATTCGCTGGGCCTGATGGGCGTGATCTCGCCCTATGCCACGGGACCGGCGCCGATGTATTACGGCAGCGGCTATATCGGCAAAGGCGACTTCTGGAAATTCGGGCTGATCTTCGGCCTGATCTACTTTGCCGGATTGTTGCTGATCGTGTTGCCCTGGTTACAAATGATCGGGTAAAATAGCCACAATCCAGCGAGAAACAGCCGCCGACCGGGAAGGAGCACTTTCCTTTCCGATTCTTAACGCGCTTTGTCCGGAAGAAGCCTTCAAAATGCTTCGTCGGATGTGGCGCGCGCGGAGTTCAGGGGACACATAGAGCCGCGCGAGCTCATTCGTGTTTCTTCGTGGGCAGGTTATGGACCAGCAGATCAAAGACCCGTCGATTGTGGCGCCCGAGCGAACCAGGCGAGGGTCGCGTTGGCGAGGGTTTCTGACCGGATGTCTCGTGCTGGCGGTGCTTGCTGGCATCGTCTGGTGGACGCGGCAGCAGGCCGCGCCGCCGCAGGCCGGTGGCGGACGCAACGCCGGGCCGATGTCGATCGTGCCGGAGACGATCGGCAAGGGCGATATCGGCGTCAGCCTGAATGCGCTCGGCACCGTGACGTCGCTCGCGACCGTGACGATCAGGAGCCAGATCAGCGGCTATCTGATGAAGATCGATTTCAAGGAGGGCGATGAGGTCAAGAAGGGCGACCTGATCGCCGAGATCGATTCGCGTCCCTATCAGGCGACGCTGGCGCAGGCCAAGGGACAGCTCGCCCGCGACGAGGCGCAGCTGAAGGGCGCCCAGGTCGATCTCACCCGCTACCAGAACCTCGCCGCGCAGAACGCCGTGCCGCATCAGACGCTCGACACCCAGGTCGCGCTGGTCGCGCAGTATCAGGGCACGGTGGAAGCCGATCGCGCCTCGGTGAAGTCGGCCGAGGTGAATTTGCAATATTGTCACATCGTGTCGCCGATCAACGGGCGCGTCGGACTGCGCCAGGTCGATCTCGGCAACTATGTGACGCCCGGCGACACCAACGGCCTCGTCGTGATCACGCAGCTCGAGCCGATCAGCGTGCTGTTCACGCTGCCGGAGGACAATCTGCAGGCGGTCGCGAAGCGGTTGAAGGAGGGCGCGGTGCTGCCGACGGCGGCCTATGACCGCAGCGGCGCCAACAAGCTCGCCGAGGGATCGTTGCAGACCTTCGACAGCCAGATCGATGCGACCACCGGCACCATCAAGCTGCGCGCGCAGTTCGAGAACGACAAGCGCACGCTGTTTCCGAACCAGTTCGTCAACGTCCGCCTGCTGCTCGATACCCACAAGGATGCGACGACGATGTCGACCGCCGGCATCCAGCGCGGTGTCCCCGGCACCTTCGTCTATCTCGTCAATGCCGACAGCACGGTCTCGGTGCGGCCGGTCAAGCTCGGCGTCACTGACGGCGACCGGGTCGAGGTGCTGTCCGGGCTTGTGCCCGGCGATCGCATCGTGATCGACGGCGCCGACAAGCTGCGCGAAGGCGCCAAGGTGGTCGTGCGCTCCGCTGCCGATGCCGCCAACCCGGCCGCTGCGGCCAAGGGGACGGCGAACGGGGCTGCGAAGGGAGACGGCAAGGGAGATAGCAAGGACGGCGCCGATCCCGGAGGCGGCCACCACAAGCGGTCCGAGGACGGGCAGAAGAAATGAACCCGTCGCGGCCATTCATCCTGCGGCCGGTGGCGACGACCCTGATGATGATCGCCATCATGCTGTCGGGCATGCTGGCGTTCAGATTTCTCCCGGTCGCAGCGCTGCCTGAGGTCGACTACCCGACCATCCAGGTGCAGACCTTCTATCCGGGCGCGAGCCCCGACGTGATGACCTCGTCGGTGACGGCGCCGCTCGAGGTGCAGTTCGGCCAGATGCCGAATCTGACCCAGATGAGCTCGGTGAGTTCGGCGGGTTCGTCCGTGATCACGCTGCAGTTCGGCCTGTCGATCTCGCTCGACGTCGCCGAGCAGGAGGTGCAGGCCGCGATCAATGCCGCGGGCAATCTCTTGCCGTCGGACCTGCCGGCGCCGCCGATCTACGCCAAGGTCAATCCGGCCGATGCGCCGATCCTGACACTCGGCCTGACCTCGAAGACCATGCCGCTGACGCAGGTGCAGGATTTCGTCGACACGCGGCTGGCGCAGAAGATCTCGCAGCTGCCCGGCGTCGGCCTCGTCAGCATCAGCGGCGGCCAGCGGCCGGCGGTGCGCATCCAGGCCGATATCCGCAAGCTCGCGGCCTATGGCCTCAACATCGACGATCTCCGTACCACGCTCGGCAACGCCAACGTCAATACGCCGAAGGGCAATTTCGACGGCGCGATGCGCGCCTACACCATCAATGCCAACGACCAGATCCGCAATGCCAGCGACTACCGCTCGCTGATCATCGCCTACAAGAATGGCTCGCCGGTCCGCCTCAGCGATGTCGGCAACGTCGTCGACGGCGCGCAGAACGACAAGCTCGGCGCCTGGATGAACGAGACGCCGGCGATCATCCTCAACATCCAGCGCCAGCCCGGCGCCAACGTGATCTCGGTGGTGCAGGGCATCAAGGACCTGCTGCCGCAGCTGCAGGCGACGCTGCCGGCCGCGATCGACCTCAATATCCTGACCGACCGCACCGTCACGATCCGGGCCTCGGTGCGTGACGTCGAATACGAGCTGTCGCTTGCCGTGATCCTGGTCGTGCTTGTGATCTTCGTGTTCCTGCGCTCGACCCGCGCCACGCTGATCCCGAGCCTGTCGGTGCCGCTCTCGCTGGTCGGCACGCTCGGCGCGATGTATCTGTTCGGCTTCAGCCTGAACAATCTGTCGCTGATGGCGCTGACGATCGCGACCGGCTTCGTGGTCGACGACGCCATCGTCGTGATCGAGAACATCTCGCGCTACATCGAGGAGGGCGAGTCGCCGCTCGAGGCGGCGCTGCGAGGATCCGAGCAGATCGGCTTCACCATCATCTCGTTGACGGTGTCGCTGATCGCGGTGCTGATCCCGCTGCTGTTCATGGGCGACGTCGTCGGCCGCCTGTTCCGCGAATTCGCCATCACGCTGTCGGTCACGATCCTGATCTCCGCCGTGGTGTCGCTGACCCTGGTGCCGATGGCCTGCGCAAAGCTGCTGAAGCCGGAGGCCATGGCGCGGGAAAACACCTTCCAGCGGCTCAGCCGCGAAGGCTTCGATGCCGTCATCGCGATCTACGCCCGGATGCTCAATTGGGTGCTGGATCGCCAGACCTTCGTGCTGCTGATCGCGCTCGCCACCTTTGGCCTGACGGCGCTGCTCTACGTCGTCATTCCCAAGGGCTTCTTTCCGGTGCAGGACACCGGCGTGATCCAGGCCATCTCGGAGGCGCCGCAATCGGTGTCCTATGCGGCGATGGCCGAGCGGCAGCAGCGGCTCGCGAGCGCGATCCTGAAGGATCCGGACGTGCAGAGCCTGTCGTCGTTCATCGGCGTCGACGGCACCAACACCACGCTGAACAGCGGCCGCATCCTGATCAATCTGAAGCCGCATGAGCAGCGCAAGGCCAATGTCTCGACGATCATGGACCGGATCAAGGCGAGCACGGCGGCGCTGACCGGGATCACGCTCTACATGCAGCCGGTCCAGGACCTCACCATCGAAGGCACGGTGAGCCGGACGCAGTACCAGTTCATCCTGCAGGACGCCGATCCGAACGAGCTTGCGGAATGGACGCCGAAGCTGGTCGACAAGCTCAGGGAGTTACCCGAACTCAGCGACGTCACCAGCGACATCTCGGCGCAGGGGCTCTCGGTGTTCGTGGACATCGACCGCGACCAGGCTGCGCGGTTCGGCATCACGCCGGCGACGATCGACAACGCGCTGTACGATTCCTACGGTCAGCGCATCGTCTCGACCGTCTTCACCAATTCGAACCAGTACCGCGTGATCCTGGAAGCCGATCCGTCGCTGCAGACTTCGCTGGATTCGCTGTCGTCGATCTATCTGCCGTCATCGGTGGGCTCGACGCCGGTGCCGCTGTCGGTGATGGCCAAGATGCGGGTGGAGACCGCGCCGCTGCAGATCTCGCATCTCGGCCAGTTCCCGTCTGCGACCGTCTCGTTCAACCTGGCGCCCGGCGCTTCCCTTGGAGGGGCGGTGACGGCGATCAAGCAGGCGCAGGCCGACATCAACCAGCCGCTCGGCATGATCACGAGCTTCCAGGGTGCGGCGCTGGCGTTCCAGTCCTCGCTGTCCAACCAGCTGTTCCTGATCCTGGCCGCGATCATCACGGTCTATATCGTGCTCGGCGTGCTCTATGAGAGCTTCATCCATCCTCTGACGATCCTCTCGACGCTGCCTTCCGCGGGTATCGGCGCGCTGCTGGCGCTGATGATGGCCGGCCAGGATCTCACCATCATCGCGATCATCGGCATCATCCTCCTGATCGGCATCGTGAAGAAGAATGCGATCATGATGATCGACTTCGCGCTCGACGCCGAGCGTAACGAGGGCAAGCCGCCCCGGGAGGCGATCTACCAGGCCTGCCTGCTGCGGTTCCGGCCGATCATCATGACGACGATGGCTGCGGTGCTCGGCGCGCTGCCGCTGATGCTCGGCAGCGGCGCGGGGTCCGAGCTGCGGAATCCGCTCGGCATTTCGATCGTCGGCGGCCTCCTGGTGAGCCAGCTGCTGACCCTGTTCACGACACCGGTGATCTACCTCTGGTTCGATCGCCTCGCGCTGCGGTTTGCCGGGCGGGCGGACGAGATCGGCGAGGCGAGCGGGTCGCGTTGAGCCATGGATCCGTCAACGCCCTTCATCCGTAGGCCGGTCGCAACGACGCTGTTGACGTTCGGGCTCGCGGCGGCCGGCATCGTCGCGTTCTTCAAGCTGCCGGTGTCGCCGCTGCCGCAGGTGGATTTCCCGACCATCTCGGTGCAGGCGACGCTGCCCGGCGCCAGCCCGCAGGATGTCGCGACCACGGTCGCAAGTCCCCTCGAGCGCCATCTCGGACAGATCGCCGATGTCACCGAGATGACGTCGTCGAGCTCGGTGGGCTCGACCCGCATCACGCTGCAGTTCGGGCTGAACCGCGATATCAACGGCGCGGCGCGCGACGTGCAGGCCGCGATCAATGCGGCGCGGGCCGACCTGCCGACCAGCCTGCGCAGCAATCCAACCTACCGCAAGGTCAATCCTGCCGACGCGCCGATCCTGATCCTGACGCTGACGTCGGATACGTTGACGCGCGGCGATCTCTACGACGCCGCCTCCACAGTGCTGGCGCAGAAGCTGTCGCAGGTCGAGGGCATCGGCGAGGTGGTGGTCGGCGGCAGCTCGCTGCCGGCCGTGCGCGTCGATCTGATCCCGCAGGCGCTCTACAAATACGGCATCGGCCTGGAAGACGTCCGCGCGGCGCTGTCGAGCGCCAACGCCCACAGCCCCAAGGGCGGCATCGACGTCGGCGACCAGCGCTACCAGGTCTACGCCAACGACCAGGCCAACAAGGCCGACGACTACAAATCGCTGATCGTGGCCTACCGCAATGGCGCGCCGGTTCATCTCTCCGACGTCGGCGAGGTGGCCGACGGCGTCGAGAACCTCCGCAATGCCGGGCTCGCCAACGGCAAGCCGGCGGTTCTGATCATCCTATACCGGCAGCCGAACGCCAACATCATCTCGACCGTCGACCTCGTGAAGGGGCTGATGCCGCAGCTGCAGGCATCGGTCTCGCCGGCGATCGACATCGGCTTTGCGGTCGACCGTTCGACCACCATCCGCACCTCGCTCCGGGACGTCGAACGAACCCTCGTTCTGGCGGTGCTGCTGGTCATCATCGTGGTGTTCGCGTTCCTGCGCAATGCGCGCGCCACCTTCATTCCGGTGGTGGCGGTCTCGGTGTCGCTGGTCGCGACCTTCGGGGCGATGTACCTGTTCGGCTACAGCCTGGACAATCTCTCCCTGATGGCGCTGACGGTCGCGACCGGCTTCGTGGTCGACGACGCCATCGTGGTGCTGGAGAACGTCACCCGCTACATCGAGCAAGGGCTGAGCCCGCTCGAGGCGGCTCTGAAGGGCGCCAACGAGGTCGGCTTCACCGTGCTGTCGATGAGCATCTCGCTGATCGCGGTGTTCATCCCGATCCTGCTGATGGCCGGCATCGTCGGGCGGCTGTTCCGCGAATTCGCGATGGTGATCTCGATCTCGATCCTGATCTCGCTCGCGGTCTCGCTGGCGACCACGCCGATGATGTGCGCCGTGCTGCTGAAGCCGGACGCCGGCGGCCACGGCCGGCTCTATTGGGCGAGCGAGCGCTTCTTCGAGGCGATGCTGAATTTCTACCGCAGGACGCTGACCGCGGCGTTGGCACATCCGCTCTCGGTGATGCTGATCCTGGCGGCGGTGTTCGGCCTCAACTTCTATCTTTACGACGTGATCCCGAAGGGCTTCTTCCCGCAGCAGGACACCGGCCGGCTGGTCGGCTCGATCCAGGCCGACCAGAGCGTGTCGTTCCAGCTGATGCAGCAGAAGCTCGCGCAGTACGTCGGCATCATCAAGCGCGATCCGGCGGTGGAGACGGCGGTCGGCTTCACCGGCGGCGGGCAGACCAATTCCGGCTTCGTGTTCGTCTCGCTGCGTCCGCTCGATGAGCGCAAGATCGGCGCCGACGGCGTGATCGCGCGGCTGCGCCGCGAGATGTCGGTGGTGCCGGGTGCGAGCCTGTTCCTGCAGGCGGTGCAGGACATCCGGGTCGGGGGCAGGGCCTCGAACGCGCAGTATCAGTACACGCTGCAGGGATCGACGCTGGAGGAGCTCAATGAATGGACGCCGAAGATCGCGGCGGCCCTGCAACGCGATCCTGATCTCGCCGACGTCAACAGCGACCAGCAGAACAAGGGCCTGGAATCCGATCTCGTGATCGACCGCGACGCCGCGGCCCGGCTCGGCATCACGGTGAGCCAGATCGACAACACCCTCTACGACGCGTTCGGCCAGCGGCAGGTGTCGACAATCTATGTCGCGCGCAACCAGTATCACGTCATCATGGAGGTCGCGCCGCGCTACTGGCAGAATCCGGAGACGCTGAAGGACGTCTATATCAGCACGTCCGGCGGATCGGTCGGCGGGTCGCAATCGACCAACGCGGTGGCGGGCACGGTCGTCGCGCCGGGCAACTCCAGCGCGGCCAGTGCGGCCAACGCCCAGGCTGCGCGCAACCAGGCCACCAATTCGATCGGTTCGACCGGGAAGGGCGTGGCCTCGACCGGATCGGCCGTCTCCACCAGCAGCGAGACCATGATCCCGCTGTCGGAAGTTGCAGCGTTCAAGCAGGGCGCGACGCCGCTTGCGGTCAATCATCAGGGTCTGTTGGTCGCCAACACCATCTCGTTCAACCTGCCGCCGAACGTGTCGCTGAGCACGGCGGTCGGCAGCATCGAGGCGACCATGAACCGGATCGGGGTCCCGGCCACGATCCGCGGCACCTTCCAGGGTACCGCCAAGGCGTTCCAGGACTCGCTGAGCAACCAGCCGTTCCTGATCCTGGCCGCGCTGGTTGCGATCTACATCGTGCTGGGCGTGCTCTACGAGAGCTACATCCATCCGCTGACCATCTTGTCCACATTGCCCTCGGCGGGTGTGGGCGCCTTGCTGGCGCTGATGGCATTCAAGACCGAGTTCAGTATCATGGCGCTGATCGGCGTCATCCTGCTGATCGGCATTGTGAAGAAGAACGCCATCATGATGATCGACTTTGCGCTGGAGGCGGAACGCGGGCGCGGACTGGAGCCGCTCGAGGCGATCCGGGAGGCCTGCCTGCTGCGCTTCCGCCCGATCATGATGACGACGATGGCCGCGCTGCTCGGGGCGGTGCCGCTGGCGATCGGCATGGGCGATGGCGGCGAGCTGCGGCAGCCGCTCGGCATCGCCATCGTCGGGGGCCTGATCCTGAGCCAGGTCCTCACGCTCTACACGACGCCGGTCATCTACCTCTATCTCGACCGGTTCCGCCTGTGGGCCCAGCGCCTCCGCCGCGACGGCGCGCCGCGGATGTCGGGCTCCTCACTTCAACCGGGCGAGTAAATGCCGACAGGTGCAGCGTTGCGAAATCTTCAGTTGATGCGCAAGCCGATCCGGTTTCTGCGCGTGGCGGCGTTTGGCGGCCTCAGCCTCGGTCTGTCCGGCTGTATTCCCGGGGCGGAGAAGCCCGAGCTCAGCCTCGAAGTGCCGGCGAGCTACAAGACTGCGGCCAAGGGCGATGCCGACGCGGCCGTTCCGGCGCTCGCCTGGTGGCGCGGCTTCCGCTCGCCCGAGCTGACCGGGCTGATGGAATCCGCGCAGCTCTACAATCTCGACATCGCGGTGGCGATCGCCCAGATCGTGCAGGCCGACGCCCAGGTCGGCGTGTCCGGCGCCGCGCTGCTGCCGTCCATCTCCGGATCGGCGAATGCCGAGCGTCAGCGTGTGGCAACGGGGTCCAGTTCGTCGTTCGGTACCAGCGGCACTTTCTCGCAATACAGCCTGGGGCTGAGCGCAAGCTACATCGTCGATTTCTGGGGCAAGAACCGCGCGACGCTGTCGGCCTCGGAGGAGAGCGCGACCGTCGCGCGCTACAATCGCGAGGTGGTCGCACTGACCACGATGGCGACGGTCGCCAACACCTATTTCCAGCTGCTGGCGGCGCAGGATCAGATCAAGGTCACCCGCCGCAACCTCGCGGCGGCCGAGCGCATCCTTGCGCTGATCAAGTCGCAATTCGCCGGCGGCACCGCCTCGCAGCTCGATTTGTCGCAGCAGGAGGCGCTGGTCGCCACGCAGCGCGCGGCGATCCCGCCGCTCGAGGTGACGGTCGGGCAGAACATCGCGGCGCTCGCCGTGCTGGTGGCGCGCGCGCCGGCCGATTTCAAGGTGCGCGGCGGGTCCACCACGCAGATCGCGGTGCCGCGCGTCACGCCGGGACTGCCGTCGGAATTGCTCTACCAGCGGCCTGACGTCCGCGAGGCCGAGGCGCAGCTGGCGTCGTCCAATTTCAGCGTCGACGCGGCGCGCGCGGCGTTCTTTCCGCAGATTCAGTTGACCGGCACCACCGGCTTCCAGAGCGCGGCGCTGGCCTCGCTGTTTGCGCCGGGCGCCTGGTACTACACGCTCGCCGCCGGGCTGACCCAGCCGCTGTTCGACGGCTTCCTGCTGGAGAGCCAGCTCAAGCTCGCCAAGGGCCAGCAGCTGCAAAACCTGCAGGCCTATCGCAAGGCGGTGCTGTCGGCCTTCGCCGATGTCGAGAAGGCGCTGATCGCGTTGCAGAAGTACACATTGCAGGAGCGCCTGCAGTCCGACGTCGTCGCCGCCTCGCGCAAGGCGTTCGAGGTCGCCGAGACGCAGTTGCGCGGCGGCACGGTCAACCTGATCACGGTGCTGCAGGCCCAGCAGACGCTATTCACCGCCGAAAACAATCTGGTTACGGTCCGGCTCAACAAGCTGCTGGCGGCGAGCAGCCTGTTCCAGGCGCTCGGCGGCGGCTGGACGCCCGCCGGTACGCTGGCGGCGGCGGTGCCATGAGGTCAGCCATGCAGCGTTTCGCGACACTCCTCGTTGCCCTTGTCATCGGGTTTGGCGCATTGAACGGCGCGTCCCGCGCGCAGCAACGGCCACCCAACAGCGTTCCGCTCGCCTTCGGCATGAGCGCCGAGCAGGCCAGCCAGTCGCTCGGCGTTCCCCTGAACTACGTGCGCGGCACGCCGGGCAATGAATTGTTCGTCGCGCTGCCCAATGTCAGGGGCAGCGTGCTGTCGAGGCGCAGCGACGGGCTCTATCTGCAATTCGGCAAGGGACGCCTGATCGCCTGGAAGGGCGATTGGGGCACCCTTCCGCAATGAGGGTTTCGGCCATGATCGCCATGAGAGGACTGATCGCCTGCGCCGCCATCGCGCTGAGCGTAGCCGCGGCGTCGGCCCAGCAGCGGTCGTTGCGCTACGGCAGCACCGGCGGCGCGTATTTCGACGGCAGGGACGACGATCGCGATTTTCGAACCAACGGCTATTTCCCCGGCAATTTCGCAGCCGATCCCTTCAGCGCAGGTTTCGGTGCGGCCGGCCTGTTCGGCTCGACGCCGTGGCATTCGGCGCGGCCCTATCCGTCGCAGGTTGTGTTTGGCGCACCGTGTCAGGACTGCCGTCCGCAGCGCGCACGCCGGCACCGCGGCAGGCACGAGTGAGGCGCTTCGGAGAGGCTTGATGCCTCTAGGCCTTGCGCAAGAGCTCGTCGATGATGCGCGGCTTCATCCAGCCGGCCTTGTCGATGATTTCGTTGCGCAGGGTGTCCTTTTCCATCTCGTATTGTTCATGCGAGATTTCCCGGCCACCGGTCGCGGTGATTCCGTACGTCTCGAGCAGGGCGTTGTGCCGCGCCTTCCACGCGATCACATGCTCGGTCATGACTTGCGTCACGGATGGAAGGAAGCCGGGATGGCCTGCGAGGCCGCATGACGCCGTGGTCTGCGGGTCTCCTGCCAGCATGATCACGTTCCACTCGTCGTAGCCGATCAGCCCCATCTGCGCGTAGAGAAACGCGCCATGCGGTCCATCCCAGATTTTCTGGTCGATGACCAGGAACGGCACCGCGTGGCAGTGGCCGTGGCGCGCAGTCATGTCGCGGTTGAAGGTCTCGGTACGATCCTGCAATCGCTTGCTGGCCGCAGCGAACACGGCGAGGCGATTGTCGGCCGTCGGCACGATGCCGGCTTCGTCGTCAGGCGCGAAGCCCGCATCGCGCAGCATCGACCCGATCAGTGGGTGATCCCACTGCTGCTTGTGAAAAGCGGGCGTCGCGCCGTCGGCGCCCGGTGCCGGACGCGCGGTCTCCTTGAGCTCGCCCAAGGTCGTCTCTTGCTTCTTTCCAAAAACTGGCCTGCGCCCGAACATCGCGTGCCGCTCCTGCCAAGCAGTCGGCACAAGCATCGCAAAGGACGCCCAGAACTTTCTTAACCGGTCGGGCTCGGCGGGCCGTGATCCATCAACAGCATGACGTAGCCGTTAAAGCGAACCAGACAAATCAATCGAATTTGCCGAAATTTGCGGCATTAGCTGGCGGCGGCGGCGCTTGTCGATTTGTCGAGCGCCGGGCTGACGCGGGCGAACCGCACCACGAAGCGGGTGCCCTTGTGGCCGGGGTCGCGCTCGACGCTGGCATCGAGCTTGGCGGCCATCGCGCTGACGATGCGCTGGCCCATGCCGGTGCCGCGCGGATCGGCCTTGTCGGAAAAACCGACCCCGTCGTCGCCGATCGCGAGCTGCAGATCGTCGCCCTGCGGCTTCAGCTCGACATGGATCGGGCCGGCGCCGTCGGGATAGGCGTACTTCACGGCGTTCATCACCAGCTCGTTGACGATGATCCCGATCGCGACCGCGCGGTCGGGATCGATCTCGATCGGGTCGGCCTTCAAGGTCAGCCGCGACATCTTGTTGCCTTCGGCCGATCGCCGGAGATCCTCGAGCAGTGCCTCGAGATACTGGTTGAGCATCACCGTCTTGAAGTCGTGCGAGGTGTAGAGGCGGCGGTGCACCTGCGCGACGGCCGCGACGCGCCCCATCGCGTTGGTCAGCGCTGCCTTCACATCCTGCTGGGCCGCGGAGTTGGCCTGCAGATGCAGCAGCGAGGCAATGATCTGCAGCGAATTACCGACGCGATGGTTGACCTCGCGGAGCAGAACCTCACGCTCGGCGGCGAGCGCGGCATAGCGGTCGCGCGAGGCGTGCACCTCGGCCTCGGCCTCGTCGCGCGCCTTCTGGAGCGCGGCCTGCCGGATCGCGCCGTTCACGGCGACCTGGAGCAGGGGGATGAACTCGCCCCTGACGTCCTTGACCAGATAGTCCGCCGCGCCGGCCTTCAGCGCGGTGACGGCGATCGCCGAATCCTGCGACGCTGTGACGAACACCACCGGCGGAGCGTCCGGTATCTTGAGGATCTGCTCCAGCGTCTCCAGCCCGTCGAGGCCGGGCATGTACTGATCGAGCGCGACGACGTCGATGCCGCCCTGGGCGAGCCGGTCGAGGCCTTCCTGGCCGCTTGCGGCGTGCACGACCTTGTAGCCCGCGCGCGTCAGCCCGCGTTCGACCAGGCGCGCCAGCGCCGCGTCGTCGTCGATGTAGAGCAGTGTCGGCGTTGCGCTGGTCATACGGAAGCCGGCGGCACCTGAATCACGGAAAAGAACAGGCCAAGCTGGCGAATGGCGTTGGCAAAGCTTTCGTAGTTCACCGGCTTGGTGATGTAGACGTTGCAACCGAGCTCGTAGCAACGCTTGATCTCCTGGGAGTCGTCGGTCGTGGTCAGCACGACCACCGGCGTCGACTTGAGATACTTGTTCTCCTTGACCCGCTTCAGAATATCGATGCCGGTCATGTCGGGCAGATTGAGATCGAGCAGGATCAGCAGGGCCTGGCCCTTGCGCTCGACGGCGCTGCCGTCCTTGCCGAACAGGTAGTTGACGGCCTCTGTACCGTTGGTGAACGGGATGATCTCATTGTTGACACCTGAGCGCCGGATATTCCGCTCAATCAGGCGGGCATGGCCCTCGTCGTCCTCGATCATGATGATGGTGACTGGATCACTCATGTCACTTTGTCCCGATTCTTGCCTGACCAATTGATAGGCAGCGTGATCGTGAAGGTGCTGCCGTTGTGAAGTTCCGATGCTACCGACATGGTGCCGCCCAGTCTGCGCACAAGTGCGCGGACATGGGCAAGCCCGATGCCCTGACCGGGTTTGTCCTGGGTTCCGGCGCGACGGAACAAATCGAAGATGCGCTGATGGTCCTTCGGATCGATGCCGCGGCCGTTGTCGGTGACCTCGAAGATCGCGAAGCCGAGCTTGGTGCGGCCCTCGATCGAAATCTCGCCGGGAACGCCGTTCCTGAGGTACTTGAGTGCGTTGTCGATCAGGTTGGAGAAGATCTGTTCCAGCGCGAGGCGGTCGCTGACGATATTGGGCAACGCGCCGACCTCGACGGTCGCGTTGGCCTCGACGGCCTGGTGAGCCACCGTCTTGACGATGCCATCGATCAGCTCGCGCAGATCGACGCGTTCGGGCCTGAACTCGCGGCGGCCCTCGCGGGTGAGATTGAGGATCGCGCTGATCAGGCGGTCCATCTTGGCGATCGACGATTTGATGAAGCCGAGCGATTCGTTGAAATCGTCGGATAGCTGCTTGTCGGAGCCTTCGAGCTCGGGCTCGGCCACATCGGTCGCGTCTTCCGGCATCGCCGGCGCCAGCGACGCCGCGCGATTGAGCGTGGCGATCCGCTTGAAGATGTCGCCGCGCAGTTCCTCGAGCTCGCTGGTGAAGCCCATGATGTTGACCAGCGGCGAGCGCAGATCGTGGCTGACGATATAGGCGAAGCGCTGGATTTCCTCGTTGGCCTCGCGCAGGTCGGAGGTGCGTTCGTCGACGATGGTTTCGAGATTGAGGTTGCTGTCGCGCAGCCTGGCCTCGGCGTCGTCGCGCGCCCGCGACGATCGCCGCAGCAGCACCACCGAGAGAGCGGCAAGCGCCAGCACCATGCAGGAGCCGGCGATCGTGACGGAGGAGGCCAGCACCTGGGTCTTGTCGGCCGTCGCGGTGCGTACCGCCAGCAGCCGATCCTCCTCGGCGCGCATGTCGCGGCCGATCCGGGCGATCGCCTCCAACGCATCGGTCGACGTGCCCTTGCGCAAGATGTCGATGCTGGTCGCCGCGTCGTTGTTCTTGACGCGCTCGATGCTGAGGGCGAACTCGGCGAGGCGCTGCTCGACCGCGGCCTTGAGCTTCGCGGCATTGGCGACCTGCGCCGGATTGTCGACGGTCATCATCTGGAGATGACCGAGCGCGGCCGGGAGTCCCGCCGCAGCGGCCTGGTACTCGGACAGGTATTGCGGTGCTGATGTCAGCAGATACGCCCGGGTCGCGCTTTCGGCGCGCCTGATGTCGAGCAGCAGATTGGCAACCTGGCTCTCGGTCTCGACGGTGTGAATCACCCAGGCGTTGTCTTCACGCGCCTTGTTGACCAGTACGACCGACGCCACACTGACCGCGACCAGCACGAAAAATCCCGCCGACAGCAGGAGGATCTGTAACGTCGACCGGCGTCGTGAATCGAGCGTCACGACGATCTCGCTGTGGGAGTGGGATTCAACGCGTCCCCGTGGAAAGCCAATAACCCTATAGTACGTTTGAGGAAGGACTGGGTTCCACGGAGTTCCGAACTATTTTGCGGCGTCGGATGGCTGACCGGCGAGGTACTGCTCCAGCCAGTGAATGTGGTAGTCGCCCTCGATGATGTCGGGCTCGCGCACCAGCGCGCGGAACAGCGGCAGCGTCGTCTCGATCCCGTCGACCACCATCTCGTCCAGCGCCCGGCGCAGCCGCATCAGGCATTCGCCGCGGGTCTTGCCGTGCACGATCAGCTTGCCGACCAGCGAGTCGTAATAGGGCGGGATCACATAGCCCTGATAGACGGCGGAATCGATCCGCACGCCAAGGCCGCCAGGCGGATGGAATTGCGTGATCCGTCCGGGCGAGGGACGGAAGGTCTGCGGGTTCTCCGCATTGATGCGGCACTCGATGGCGTGGCCGATGATCGCGATGTCGTCCTGTTTGGCCGGAAGGTCGCCGCCGGCGGCGATCCGGATCTGCTCCAGCACGAGATCGATATCGGTGATGCTTTCGGTGACGGGATGCTCGACCTGGATGCGCGTGTTCATTTCGATGAAATAGAACTCGCCGTCCTCGTAGAGGAACTCGATGGTGCCGACGCCGAGATATTTCATGTCCCGCATCGCCTTGGCGCAGGTCTCGCCGATCCTGGCGCGCGCCGCCGCCGCGAGCACGGGCGAGGGGCCTTCCTCCCAGACCTTCTGGTGACGGCGCTGCAGCGAGCAGTCGCGCTCGCCGAGATGAATGGCGCCGCCGCTGCCGTCGCCGAGAATCTGGATCTCGATGTGGCGCGGCTTCTGCAGGTATTTTTCCAGGTAGACCGCGGCGTCGCCGAATGCCGACTTGGCTTCGTTGGCCGCGGTCGAGAGCGCCAGCGCGAGGTCAGCCTCGGTATGGGCGACCTTCATGCCGCGGCCGCCGCCGCCGGCCGCCGCCTTCACCAGCACCGGGAATCCGATGTCCCTGCCGATGGCGAGCGCGTCGACCTCCG
This sequence comes from Bradyrhizobium ferriligni, assembly GCF_056837965.1. Classification (NCBI taxonomy): domain Bacteria; kingdom Pseudomonadati; phylum Pseudomonadota; class Alphaproteobacteria; order Hyphomicrobiales; family Nitrobacteraceae; genus Bradyrhizobium; species Bradyrhizobium ferriligni. The sequence continues at coordinate 47,403 of NZ_JBXEJO010000049.1, read as the reverse complement.
AGGTCACCGCGCCGTCCGAGCCGGGCACCACGGGAATGCCGAGGCGCTTGGCGGTCTTCTTGGCTTCGATCTTGTCGCCCATCAGGCGGATGTGCTCGGCCTTCGGTCCGATGAAGCCCAGATTGTGGTCGGCGAGGATCTCGGCGAAGCGCGCGTTCTCGGACAGGAAGCCGTAACCCGGATGCACGGCGTCGGCGCCGGTGATCTCGCAGGCCGCGAGCAGCGCCGGCACGTTGAGATAGGAATCCTTCGACGGCGGCGGGCCGATGCACACGCTCTCGTCGGCGAGCCGCACATGCATGGCGTCGGCGTCGGCGGTGGAATGCACCGCGACGGTCGAGATGCCGAGCTCCTTGCAGGCGCGCAGCACGCGAAGCGCGATCTCGCCGCGATTGGCTATGAGGATCTTGTCGAACATCGCAGCGCCTGGTGTTGACGGAAGCTATTCAATGATGACGAGCGGCTCGCCGAATTCGACCGGCTGGCCGTCCTCGACGAGAATCTGCGTCACGGTGCCCGCGCGCGGCGACGGGATCTGGTTCATCGTCTTCATCGCCTCGATGATCAGAAGCGTCTGGCCGGCGGAGACCTTGGTGCCGATCTCAATGAACGGCTTGGCGCCCGGCTCGGGCGCCCAATACGCGGTGCCGACCATCGGCGAGGGCACGGCTCCCGGGTGCTTGGCGAGATCGGTCGCAGCCGTAGCCACCGGGACAGCCATTGCGGACGGTGCGGCAACGCTTGCCACGGTGGGCACCGACGCCGCGATGCTGATGTTGCGCGCGACACGGACACGCAGGCCGGCGCGCTCGATCTCGATCTCGGTCAGATTGGTTTCCGCGAGCAGCAGCGCGAGCTCGCGAATGAGGACGCTGTCGTCGCTCTTGGAGTCGTTCTTTTTTGCGGCTGATTTGTCGTCTGGCTGGCGCGCCATGCTCTGTGATCCAAAATCTCTGTCTGGTGACGGGGAACGTCAGGATTGACGATTAAGTCTTTGGCTTGGCGTCGATCTTGACGCCGATCCTGGTGGCGAGGCCGATGATGGCAAGCCGGTAGCCGTCGATGCCGAAGCCGCAAAGTGAAGCGAAGGCGGCTTTAGCAGTGAACGAGTGGTGCCGGAAGCTTTCGCGGGCGTGGATATTGCTGACATGGACTTCGACCGCGGGGATCTTGACCGCGACCAGCGCGTCATGCAGCGCGATCGAGGTATGAGAGTAGCCACCGGCGTTGATGATGATGCCGACCGCCTTCCTGGCGTGGGCCTCATGGATGAAGTCGATCAATTCACCCTCGCGGTTGGACTGCCGGCAGTCGGCGGTCAACCCGAACTGGCGCGCGGTGTCCGCGCACAGCTTCTCGACATCGGCGAGGGTGGCATGGCCGTAGGTCTCCGGCTCGCGCGTCCCCAGCAGATTGAGGTTCGGGCCGTTCAGCACATAGATCGTTCCGGCAGCAGCCATTCCAGAGTTTCCTGCCAAGGGGTCCGGCCAAAGGTTCCGAGAGGGGATCCGACAAGGGGTGGAGTGGGCGGGGTTATAGGTAACAACCGGCCGAAGGGGAAGTCTTTAGGTGAAATGGGAACGTCTTCAACAACTTCCTCCGCCCTGTTAGATGGTCGCCCTAACCTACGGAAAATGCTGATTAACCAAATCTTGCGGAAGCTGCCTTCGGCGGGCGCTCCGGCCCGCCATCCACCGGCGTGATGCGGGTTGCGGTCGAAAGCAAGACCCCGCCCCGAAGGGGGGCGGGGTCGAGATGAAGGCGAGGGCCCATCTTCGAGGGCCCGTCTTGGCGCCCTCGAACCGAGGCCGGTTTAGCCCTCGATGATGTAGACGATCTCATGGGTCTCAGGCTGCACGATCACGTAGCGGCCCTTGACCAGGATGAACTGATAGCCGCGCCACTGCGGGTAGATCGTCACGACCCGCTCCGGCACCGGGTAGAAGTGAATGTCGGCCGGAACGCGGGTGCCGACCGCCACGTTGAAGTTCACGTTGGTGGCTTCGGTCACGTGCTCCGACTTGATCGCGGTCGTGATCTGGGTGCGCTTCTCGGCCGGCGGAGCCGCGGTCGCCGACGTTGCCGCGTTACCGGTCGTCGTCTGCGTGCGGCTCGTGTCGTTGGTCTGCGCGCGGTTGGTGTCGGGCGGGCTCTTGGTCTGAGCGTTCTGGTTGGTCGTGGCACCGCTACCGCTCTTGTCGCGGCTTTCGGCGTTCATCTTGCCGCTCTTGTCACGCTCCTCGGCTTTCATGTTGCCGCTCTTGTCGCGACCCTCGGCCTTCATGTCCTTCGAGCCCTCCTTGGAGCCCTTGGCCGCATCGTTCTCCGAGCTCATGCCCTTCGACTTTTGGGTACTGTCCTGCGCACCCTTGGTGGCCGTGCCGGACTTGTCGGACTCTGCACCCTTCGTGCTCGGAGACTCACCGGTGGTGGAATGCTCGGAACCCTTCATGCCGCTCTTGTCATGCTGCATGGTGCCCGATGACGCGCCACCGGACGGTGCAGACTGCTGCGTGGTCGCACCACCACCAGCCCCGGTTTCCCTGTTGGCGCCGCCGGCGCCCTGTGCGTTCGCGAAACCGGTGCCGGCGATCAAAGCGGCTGCGGCGACCGAAATCAGAAAGCGGTTAGACATCGTAATTCCTCCTCGTTTTTCAGCATTGCCCGCGCCGACAACGGGAGAGCATGTGCGATGTTCCTGTTGATTTGCGGTTCCTTGCGGTTTGTTCTTTAGGTGAATGCGCGATGAACGCGCGAGATGAATGCGCGGCTGCTTCAACCGCGCAGGCCCAGTCAAACTCCATGCTCGCAAGATCGCGCTGGCCATTGCCGCCGCCGAAATTGAAGCCGCCGAAATGCTCTTCAATCTCGAGATTAGGCCGCGCTGTATTTCGGCTTCCTGCGACTTTCGTTGTTGGTGACGGCCCTTGCTTGCGGCCCGCGCGGAATCGGTTCGGCGAAGGCAATAAAAAAATCCGGCTGCATGGCAGCCGGATTTTGCACGCGATGAGCGCTGTCGGAGCGGCGATCAGCAGGTCGCCTTGCCGCAGCGGGCAATGCCGATCTTTTCCTTGAGATTGTCGACGCCGACGGCGCCGATCACGACCTGCTTGCCGATCACGTAGCTCGGCGTGCCGTTCATGCCCATGGATTCGGCGAGGCGGAAGTTCTCCTCGATGGTAGCCTTCACTTCGGGGCTCGCCATATCCTTCTCGATCTTCGCCATGTCGAGGCCGACCTCCTTGGCGACCGCCAGCGCGCGTGCCTTGTCGGCGGCGCCGCGGCCGCCGAGCAGCTTCTGGTGGAAATCGAGATACTTCTTGCCGGTCGGATCCTGCATGCGCACGGCGACCGCGACCTGCGCGGCCTCGACCGAGCCCTGGCTCAGCACCGGGAATTCCTTCAGCACGACCTTGAGCTTCGGATCCGCCTTCATCAAATCGAGCATGTCGGACATCGCGCGCTTGCAGTAGCCGCAATTGTAATCGAAGAACTCGACGAAGGTGACGTCGCCGTCCTTGTTGCCGAGCATGACGCCGCGCGGCGAATTGAAGATGGTGTCGGCGTTCTTGGCGACGCTCTGCTCGTGCTTCTCGGCTTCGGCGGCGGCCTGCCGCTTGCTCAGCTCGTTCATCGCCTCCTCGAGCACCTCCGGGTGCGCGATCAAATAGTTGCGCACGATGGTCTCGATGTCGCCGCGCTGGGTGTCGGTGAAGCTCTGCGCGGACGCCGAAAGCGGCGCGGCGCAAACGCCGAGCGCGAGCAGGGCGGGGGCAAGAAAACGAAGCGCTGGCATGACAAAATCCTTGTTCGCGGTGGCTCAAAAAAGCGGCGTGGCCGTGAGCCGGTTTCGGTGATCGTTGTATGGAACTACGGTTTATTTCTAGTTGTTTTTCTGACCCGGCATGGGCTTGGCGCTCACAATGTCGTCAGCTTTGACCCAGCCGGGCGTGCCGATCGCGAACCGCGTCTTGGCGCGTGACGCAAGGTCGCGGGCGGTCTTGGTGTCGCCACGGAGATAGGCGGCCTGTGCCGAGGCGAGGTCGGCCTGGGCATAGTCGCCCTTGCGGCCATAGGCCATCGCGAGCTGGGTATAGCCGATTGGCGCTTCGGGCTCGCGCGCCACCGCGGCGCGCAGCATGTTGATCGCCTCGTCGGTGTAGGCCTTGTCGTCGGAGGCGACCAGCGCCTGGCCGAGCAGCATTTCGATCAGGGGCGAATTGCTTGAGAGCTGCACCGCGCGGCGCAGCGGCGCGATGGCTTCGGCCGGCCGGCCGCCTTCGAGCAGCGCCTGGCCGCGCAATTCGTAGAAATAGGGATTGTTGGGCTGCACTTGGATCAAGCCGTCGATCTGCGCGATCGCCGAGCGCAGATCGCCGTGCAGATAGGTCGTGATCGCGCGTGCATAGCGCGCCGGCAGGCTGGTGTTGGACAGCGGATAGCGGCGGTAGACCGTGTCCTGCCGCTCCATGAAGCCCGAGATCTTGGCGCGCATCATGTCGTGGCGCAGCTGCAGCGCCGGATCGTCCTTCTTGTCCCAATAGGGGCTGGAGCGCGCCAGTTCCTGCAGCGCGGAGACGCGATCGACCGGCATCGGGTGCGACTGCAAATAGGGGTCGGCCCCACGCGCGGCGAACAGGCTCTCGTCGGTGAAGCGCTTGAACGTCTCGTACATGCCACGGGCCGACTGTCCGGTCGCGTTCAGGAACTTGACGCCGGCGCGGTCGGCGTTCTCTTCCTGCTGGCGCTGATAGGACAATAGCGTGCGCTGAATAACCGCTTGCGGCGCCGAGATCGCCGCGGCGCCGGCGCTGGAGAGCCCGTTTCCGCCACCGCGGCCGCCCGCACCCGCGGCAAGCGCGCCGACGCCGAGCAGCATCGCGATGATCATCTGGGTCTGGGCCTGCGCCAGCTGCTCGCGCATCTTGGCGAGATGGCCGCCGGCGAGGTGGCCGGTCTCGTGCGCCAGCACGCCGATGATCTGGTTCGGCGTCTCCGATTGCAGCAGCGCGCCGTAATTGACGAAGATGCGCCGGCCGTCGGCGACGAAGGCGTTGAACGAGCCGTCGTTGATGATCACGATCTGGATGTTCTGCTTCTCCAGACCGGCGGCGCGCAGGATCGGCCTTGTGTATTCGCGCAGCAGCTGCTCGGACTCGGTGTCGCGCAGCACCGGCGGGCCTTTTTGCTGGGCTCGCGCAGGGACGACGGGCCCGACCGCGAGCGCAACCGCAGTCATGAGCGCGGTCAGCTTGAAGGTCCTGGTGCGAAGCGCGAGGCGGAACAGCATGGGCGATCTATCGGCGATGACTAGCCGCGCCGGCACACGTCCGTGGTCCGGGCCCGACCGGATTTGGCGCGTGGCGCAGTCTGTTGTTTTTGCAGTTCTTCTTCACGCGAACCGGGTATTCACTTGGCCTGAAAGCGTTATAAGGAGCCACCGAATGCGGCCAGTCTGGGGCGGCAGCCGGTAACGGGAACCCGAATTCGGCAGCGGCCGTGCAATAGCAGAAATCCATGCGTGAAGCGACACCGAGAGACCGTGTAAGCAGCCTGTTGACAGCGTCCCGACGGAGCGATGTTCCGCCGTTCATGGTGATGGACGTGATGGCGGCCGCGGCGCGAATCGAAGCCGCCGGCGGCCATGTCATCCATATGGAGGTGGGACAGCCTGCCGCAGGCGCGCCGAAGCCGGCGATCGCGGCCGCGCAGGCCGCGCTTGCGGAGGGGCGGATCGACTACACCTCGGCGCTCGGCATTCCCTCGCTGCGCGCGCGCATCGCCCGGCACTATCGCGACACGAATGGTTGCGCGGTTGACGCGGAGCGCATCATCGTCACCACCGGCTCGTCGGGTGGGTTCATCCTGGCGTTTCTTGCGATGTTCGAGCCGGGCGACCGGGTCGCGGTCACCGTGCCGGGCTATCCGCCGTACCGGCATATCCTGACCGCGCTGGGCTGCGAGCCGGTGCTGATCGAGACCTCCGGTGACACCCGCCATGCCCTGACCGGCGAGGCGCTGCTCGCCGCCCATCGCAAGGCGCCGCTGAAGGGCGTGCTGGTCGGCAGCCCCGCCAACCCGACCGGCACCATGATGTCGCGCGAGGCGCTGTCGACCCTGATGGCGGCCGCCGACAGTGCGGGCATCCGCTTCATCTCCGACGAGATCTATCATGGCCTCGACTACGCGTTCCCTGCGGTGACGGCCGCCGAGCTGTCGCCGAACGCGCTCGTGATCAACTCGTTCTCGAAGTACTTCTGCATGACCGGCTGGCGTGTCGGCTGGATGGTGGTGCCCGACGTGCTGGTGCGGCCGATCGAGCGGCTGCAGCAGAACCTGTCGATCTCGGTGCCGACCCTGTCGCAGATCGCGGCCGAAGCGGCGTTCGAAGGCCGTGAGGAGATGGAGGCGATCAAGCGCGGCTATCAGGAGAACCGCCGCATCCTGATCGAAGGGCTGCCGAAGGCCGGCCTGACCAAATTCCTCCCCGCTGACGGCGCGTTCTACCTCTATGCCGACGTCTCCGACTTCACCTCCGACAGCTTCGCCTTCGCCAGCGAGATGCTCGAGAAGGCGCATGTCGCGGCGACCCCCGGCGTCGATTTCGATCCGATCCACGGCCGCGCCTTCATCCGTTTTTCCTATGCACGCTCGGCCGCGGAGATGCAGGAAGCAGTTGCACGGATCGCGCATTGGCTTAAATAGCCCGCGAACTCCAAGCGCTTTAAGAGCCTTCAAGAGCCGTCCGGAGTTCGCTTTGCCTTTCGGATCGGTTTCGCAGCGCAGCGTCGTGGTTTCACCGGCGCTGTGGCGGGCGGATCATCGCGGATAAGCGGCAGGGCCCACACAGTTCCATTTGACTTGAACCGCCAAGTTGATCTTGGCTATTTCCGCCATTTCTGAGGGGGAGTGACACATGGCGACGACAACCGTTGCCACGACTGCACCGGCGAGTGCCGGCAGCAAGCCGTGGTACAAAGTTCTCTATGTCCAGGTCCTGATCGCGATCGTGCTCGGCGCATTGGTCGGCTGGTTGTGGCCGGGCCTTGCCACCAACGAGTGGATCAAGGCGCTCGGCGACGGCTTCATCAAGCTGATCAAGATGGTGATCGCGCCGATCATCTTCTGCACCGTGGTGTCGGGCATCGCCCATATACAAGATGCCAAGAAGGTCGGCCGCATCGGCGTCAAGGCGCTGGTGTATTTCGAGGTCGTCTCGACCTTCGCGCTGGTGATCGGATTGCTCGTCGGCAATCTGGTCAGGCCCGGCGCCGGCTTCGGCAATGCGGCGGCGAACGCGCAGGCGGTCGCGGGCTACGCCAAGCAGGCGGAGGCGCAGAAGAGCGTCGACTTCGTGCTGCACATCATTCCCGACACCGTGGTCGGCGCATTCGCGCAGGGCGAGATCCTGCAGGTGCTGCTGTTCTCGGTGCTGTTCGGCTTCGCGATCATGGGCCTCGGCGAGCGCGGCCACACCATCCGCTCGTTCATCGACGACGCCGCGCATGCGGTGTTCGGCGTCATCTCGATCGTGATGCGGGCGGCGCCGATCGGTGCGTTCGGCGCGATGGCCTTCACCATCGGCAAGTTCGGCACCGGCGCGATCCTCAACCTGATGGGGCTGATCGCGACGTTCTACCTGACCGCCGCGCTGTTCGTGTTCGTGGTGCTCGGCACCATCGCGCGGATCGCCGGATTCTCGATCTTCAAGTTCCTGGCCTACATCAAGGACGAGCTCCTGATCGTGCTCGGCACCTCGTCCTCCGAGAGCGCGCTGCCGTCATTGATGGAGAAGCTCGAACGGCTCGGCTGCTCGAAATCCGTGGTCGGCCTCGTGGTGCCCACGGGCTATTCGTTCAACCTCGACGGCACCAATATCTACATGACGCTGGCGACCCTGTTCATCGCGCAGGCGCTGGGCTTCGATCTCACCTTCAGCCAGCAGATCACGATCCTGATCGTGGCGATGCTGACCTCGAAGGGCGCCTCCGGCATTACCGGTGCCGGCTTCATCACCTTGGCGGCGACGCTTGCGGTGGTCGATCCGCGGCTGGTGCCGGGCATGGCGATCGTGCTCGGCATCGACAAGTTCATGAGCGAGTGCCGCGCGCTGACCAATCTGTGCGGCAACGGCGTCGCCTGCGTGATCGTCGCCTGGTGGGAGGGCGAGCTCGACCGCGACAAGCTCAACGCCAATCTCGCCAAACAGGTCGACCCGACCGACATGGAGACCGCGTTGACGACGGACTAAGTCTGCTTCGACGTCTCAGAACCGGTCCGGCCGATACGGGGAGGTGTCCACCGCGGATGCCTCGCCGTTCATCGTTTCGGCCAGCACGCGCGCGGTCGCGGGGCCGAGCGTGAATCCCTGATGGCCGTGACCGAAATTGACCCACAGTCCGCGATGGCACGGCACCGGCCCGAGCACCGGCAGCATGTCGGTCGTGCAGGGGCGGGTGCCGAACCACGGCTCGGGCTCGACGCGGCTGCCGATCTCGATCAGCTCGCGCGCCGCCGCTTCGGCGTAGCCGAGCTGGATCGGCGTCGCCGGTGCGTCGGGACTGGTCAGCTCCGCGCCGGTGGTGATGCGGATGCCCTTGGCCATCGGCGCCATCGCATATCCATTTGCGGTGTCGACCAGCGGCAGGTCGAGCGAGCGGCCGCCCTGGTAGTGCATGTGGTAGCCGCGCTTGCGCACCAGCGGGATCCGGTAGCCGAACTTGCGGAGCAATTGCGGTGACCACGGCCCGAGCGTGACCACGACGTGGGCGGCATCGATCCGGCCGCCACTGGTGTCGACCGACCAGCCGGACGTCGTCTCCGTCAGCGTCTGCGCATCGCCGCGCAGCAGCGTGCCGCCGAGACGCTCGAACAATCCGGCATAGGCGGAAACAAGCCCGCCGGGATCCGACACGGTCCAGGGCCCAAGCCAGTGGATGGCGCCGGGCAGGTCGTCGCGCAGCAGTGGCTCCGCCTTGGCGAGTTCGCGGCCATCGAGCACGCGAAACGTCACGCCGAAGTCGCGCTGGTTCTCTTCGGCGACGGCGATCGCCTGTTCGAGCGCGGCCGGGTCGCGATGCAGCAGGCGATAGCCGGCGCGGCGGATCAGATTGTCGGCATGGGCGTCGCGGATCAGCGTGTCGTGCTCGGCGGTGGCGTAGGCGATCAGGCGCGCCCAGGCGAGGGTGGCTTCGCGGTGCCGCTCGGGCGTCGAGTTCCACCAGTAGCGCAGCAGCGGACCGGCGTGCTGCGGCAGCGACGCCAGGCGATAGCGCACGTCGTTGGTGCGCCCCATCGCGATCCTGGCGAGCGTGGCGGGATCGCGCGGCATCGGGTAGGGCCGCACCGCCTCGCTCTGAATGATGCCGGCATTGCCGTAGCTGGTTTCGCGGCCCGGTTCCTTGCGGTCGACGAGCGTCACCGACCAGCCGCGACGCTGCAGATGCAGCGCCGTGCTGACGCCCACCATGCCGCCGCCAAGAACGATCGCGCTTTGCATTGGGATCCGTCTCCGTCAGGCTCCGTTACGCCGGCATCTGACGAACGGATTGCCTGTTCAATAAAAACGCCCGGCGTGAACCGGGCGTTTTGACTTGCAGGTGGTGCTAGTTGCCGCCGCCGAAGCGGCGCGACCACCAGCCCTTGCGGGCCGGAGCCTCGGCCGCACCGGCCGGTGCCGGCTCTGGAGCGGCCGCGGCCGGCTCAGGGGCAGCTTCCTCCGCGGGGCTCTGAACCAGCGCCGCTGATGCCTCGGGCAGTGGGCTCGACGCGAAGTTGACCTTTTCGCGCACCGTGGAGCGGCGGCGCTGCGCGCGGTCGCCTTCGGCAGCCGTGTCCTCGGCGGCAGACGCCGCGGCAGTTTCGGGCTCGGGTGCCGCGACCGGCTCGACGGGCTCAACGGGGGCGACTTCGGTCGGCCGCCACTCCGCCGGCTCGGCGACCAACTCGGGCTGCGCCAGCGAGGGAGTCGGCTCCGCATCATGGCTATCGAAATCGGCGACTGCGTCGGAGGCCTCCGACGTCGCCGCCGGGCTCAACTCATCGGAGATCGATCCAGCGAGACCGTCGTCCGGTCCGCCGCTGCCGCGCCGGCGGCGGCCGCCGCGACGTCCGCGGCGCCGCGGACGGCGATCGCCATTGCCGGCCTGGTCGTCGCGGGCAGCGCCCTGCTGCTCGTCGCCTTCGTCCTCATCGCCTTCGGCATCGGCGGCGGCAACCGCCTCGGTGCCTTCGGGCAGGACATGCATGAGATCGCCGTCCTCGCGCGGCTGCTGGACGCCTTCACGCGCCTCGCTGCCACCGCGGCCGCGACGCCGGCGGCGCCGCTTGCGGCGCTGACCGTCGCCTTCGCCCTCGGCGGAGCCTGCCTCATCACCGGCCGCCCGCTCGTCGGCGAGGCCCTCGGTCTCGTCGGTCTCGATCTCGGCCTCGTATTCGAACAGCTCTTCCTCGTCATCTGCCTCTTCGGCCTGGGCCGGCGCAGCGGCAGCCTGCGCAGCGAGCAGCGCCTTGGCCGCTTCGAGCGTATGCACCTGCTCGCCGCGGTCGATGATGTAGGACTGCTGGCCGTGCACCGTGGCGTCCGCGACGATCGACAGCGAAACCCGGAAGGAGTCTTCAAGATCGCGCAGATGGCCGCGCTTGTGGTTGAGCACGTAGAGCGCGACGTCGGTACGGGTGCGGACCACCAGATTGTGGGTCGCGCCCTTCATCAGGATTTCCTCGATGCCGCGCAAGAGCTGCAGCGCCACCGACGAGACCGAGCGGACGTGACCGCTTCCGCCGCATTGCGGGCAGGGCTCGGTCGAGCTTTCGAGCACGCTGGCGCGGATGCGCTGGCGCGACATTTCCAAGAGGCCGAAATGCGAGATGCGGCCGACCTGGATCCGCGCACGGTCCTGGCGCAGGCAGTCGGACAGCTTGCGCTCGACCGCGCGGTTGTTGCGCTTCTCGTCCATGTCGATGAAGTCGATGACGATCAGGCCGGCGAGGTCACGCAGGCGCAATTGGCGCGCGACTTCTTCCGCCGCTTCCAGATTGGTCTTGAGCGCGGTGTCCTCGATATGGTGCTCGCGCGTGGCGCGGCCGGAGTTGACGTCGATCGAGACCAGCGCCTCGGTCTGGTTGATCACGATGTAGCCGCCGGAGCGCAACTGCACGGTCGGCGAGAACATCGCGTCGAGCTGGCTTTCGACGCCCATGCGCGAGAACAGCGGCTGACCGTCGCGATATTGCTTCACCGCCCGCACATTGGCCGGCATCAGCATCTTCATGAAGTCGCGCGCTTCACGGTAGCCGGCTTCGCCCGCCACCTGGATCTCGTCGATCTCCTTGTTGTAGAGGTCGCGCAGCGAGCGCTTGATCAGCGAGCCTTCCTCGTAGACCAGCGTCGGTGCCTGTGACTTCAGCGTCAGGTCGCGCACCGTTTCCCACATCCGGATCAGATATTCGAAGTCGCGCTTGATCTCCGGCTTGCTGCGGGAGGCGCCGGCGGTACGCAGGATGATTCCCATGCCCTCGGGCACATCGAGATCCTGCACCACTTCCTTCAGCCGCGAACGGTCCTGGGCGGAGGTGATCTTGCGGCTGATGCCGCCGCCGCGCGCGGTGTTGGGCATCAGCACGGCGTAGCGGCCGGCGAGCGACAGATAGGTGGTCAGCGCGGCGCCCTTGTTGCCGCGCTCTTCCTTGACGACCTGCACCAGCATCACCTGCCGGCGCTTGATCACTTCCTGGATCTTGTACTGGCGGCGCGGACGGAACGGGCGCTCCGGAACCTCCTCGAGCACGTCGTCGCCGCCGACCGATTCGACGACGTCCTCTTCCTCGCCTTCCTCGCCGTCATCCTCTTCGTCATCTTCGCCGGCCTCGTCGCCAGGCCCGGTCTCGGGCGCGACCACCTCGGCGAGCGCGCCATATTCGGCGACCGCGTGTTCATCGGCGGCGGCGTGAACGTCGTCGGAAGCCACATGCGGCGCGTCGTCGGCATGCGCGGCGTTTTCCTCGATCTGCTCCTCATGGACCCGCTCGGGCTCATGATTGACCTCGATCGCCTCGACGGTCTCGGGCGCGGCTGACGCAGCGGAGGCTTCGACCACCGCAACGACGGGGTCGGACGGGGCGTCGGCAGCCGCCGCCTCGCTCACTTCGGGGGCGTGGTCGTGATCATGCGCATGATCGTGATGGTCGTCGTGACCATGATCGTGGTGGTCATGATCATCGTGGTCATGATCATGGTGAGGCTCATGGTCCTCGTGATGCGCATGATCATGCGCCTCATGCTCGTGGCCTTCGTGGGCGATCACGCCGTGATCGTGGTGTCCGGCATCATGTTCATGATGCTCGGCATCGACCGGATGTTCGTGAGCCTCGATGGTGGGCAACGCCTGCGTGTCGTTCGCACCCTCGATCACCTCGCTCTGGACGCGCTCGCCATGGCCGCGCCGACGGGCATTGCGATGGCGCGACCGGCGGCGATGGCCGCGGTTCTCGTGCTCTTCCTCGGCCTCGCGATGGGCGCGCTCGTCGGCTTCGATCAGCGCCTGACGGTCGGCGACCGGGATCTGGTAATAGTCGGGATGGATTTCGCTGAAGGCCAGGAAGCCGTGCCGGTTGCCGCCATACTCGATAAAGGCGGCCTGCAGCGACGGCTCTACGCGCGTAACCTTGGCGAGATAAATGTTGCCGCGCAGCTGTTTGCGCTGGGCGGTCTCGAAATCAAACTCTTCGACGCGATTGCCACGGACCACAACGACCCGGGTCTCTTCCGGGTGGGTGGCATCGATCAACATCTTGTTGGGCATTTTGGAGCTCTTGACGGCGGCGGGCGCGGATCATGGCGCGCGCAAACTGCGCCGCCCGGTGACGCGACGGTCCACCTGATTCGGGGGTGAGGGGAAGGCCGAAACGCATCTCGCGGCGCAGCGCCGGACGGGAACTCACCGGGATGATGCGACGGGCGAAGTTTTCACCTCGCGTCAGCGCGATCATTCGGGGGATCCTGGTCGGCAATACAGTCTGGCGCATTAAGCGTCGGCCCGTCTAAACATGTTGGCGGCGAAAAATACCGCCGTATCTTTTGCTGAAAGCCCCGCCTGGCGCCGAAGCGCCCGCCGGCCATCGCATATCGAGGCCCCAAGGGACCGGATAATCGGTTATGCCGTGTCTCAAACCGTCCCTCTGGCGAGGGAGTGTGCCTGGGACCGGACGCCGCTCGGGCTTGAATCCGCCACTCCGTGTCAGCCGCGCGCGGCGCTGGCTGGGGAGGGACCGGAAAAACACGGCGGGATCTTCGATCTGGAAGGTTCCACCGCTGCACCGGGAGGCTGAACGCGACACAACCGGGAGTACTAGCCGTCAGCACCCCGTACATACGTGGATTGACCGCCGCGTGCAAGGGAAGCGTCACGCCGCCGCAACACTCGGTTCTTTTCGCTGGCGCGTCATTAGGGGGCGATTAACCGTGTGGTTCTAATGCGGTAAGAAGCAGCTGGGAGGCTACGAATCGGGTGGCGAACCGCGCAAAACACCTTGTTTTTCTGGGATGCGGGCTATTGTGCGTCGCAATATCGGTGTTTGCCATTGCCGGCGCCCCGAGCGCCGCCGAGGGACCGCAGAACGGCCCGCCTGTGCCGGCCGCGAGCGCCCCGAATTTCCCGGTCGCATCCGGCGCCAGGCTCGCCGGCGACGCCAAGCAGACCCGATTCATCCTCGATCTCGACCGCAAGATCGAATTTCGCGCCTTCCCGCTGGCCGACCCCTACCGCGTCGTGGTCGATATCCCGCAGGTCGATTTCCAGCTCGCGGCCGGCACCGGCTCGGCGGGGCGGGGCCTGGTGAAGGCGTTCCGCTACGGCCTCGTGATGCCCGGCGGCTCGCGGATCGTGTTCGACCTGACCGGACCGGTGAAGATCGCCAATTCATACGTGCTCGACGCCGCCAACGGTCAGCCGCCGCGGCTGGTGCTGGATTTCGAGGAGGTCGACCGCACCAGCTTCGTGCAGTCGCTCGCGCCCGCGAGCCGGCCCGAATCGAAACCGGCGACTTCCGAATCCACCACCGCGACCATTCCGGCCGTCACCTCGGCGGCGCTGCCGCCGGTCGCGGTCACCGACGCACGCCCGCTGATCGTGATCGATCCCGGTCACGGCGGCATCGACAACGGCACCCAATCCGGCGACCAGACCGAAAAGAACCTGGTGCTGGGCTTTGGCCTTGCGCTGCGCGACCGGATCGAGAGGTCGGGCAAGTATCGGGTGGTCATGACGAGGTCCGACGACACCTTCATCCCGCTCAACGACCGGGTGAAGATCGCGCGCTCCCAGTCGGCGGCGCTGTTCGTCTCGATTCACGCCGACGCCCTGCCGCGCCGCGAGGGCGATGCCCAGGGCGCCACGATCTACACGGTGTCGGACAAGGCCTCCGACGCCGAGGCCGAACGGCTGGCGGAGGCCGAAAACAAGGCCGACGCCATCGCCGGCGTGAACCTGACCGACGAGCCGACCGAGGTCGCCGACATCCTGATCGACCTCGCGCAGCGCGAAACCAAGACTTTCTCCAATCGCTTCGCCCGTCTTCTGATGGACGAGATGAAGACCACGGTGCGGATGCACAAGCATCCGCTCAAATCGGCCGGCTTCCGGGTGCTGAAGGCGCCCGACGTGCCGTCCGTGCTGGTCGAGATCGGCTACGTCTCCAACAAGGGGGACCTCGAGCACCTGGTCTCGGAGAGCTGGCGGAACAAGGCGGTCGGCTCGATGGTCCAGGCGATCGACACGTTCTTCGCCAAACGGCTGGCAACTGCCGGGTCGGCAAAGTGAAATCGGCCCGCTGAAAAGCCGTGGCCGTTGCGCCGAAGCCCTAGTTTGGCCACAGCCGCGACGGTATAGACAATGGACCGCAGGTCCGCAGAATCGACCATATTGTCCGGCGGCTCTTGTATATTCGCGTGCGCAAGTGGCTCGCTGGGCCAAAGCTTCGTTGTGTGAGGCTTTCGCACTTTTGGACAGGCGCTTCTGACGACTGAGCGCCGGAGGGTAGGAACGGAACGTCGATAATGCGCCTGCTCGTGCGGTTCATGGGTTTCTTGTTCGCCGCCGGAACCGTCGTGTTCCTGGTCGGTGTCGCCGCCGTCGCTGGCGCCATCTGGCATTTCTCCAAGGATCTGCCCGACTACTCGCAGCTGCAGGACTATGAGCCGCCGGTGATGACCCGCGTGCATGCCGCCGACGGCGCGCTGCTTGGCGAATACTCCAAGGAGCGCCGGCTCTATCTGCCGATCCAGGCGGTGCCGAAGCTCGTGATCAACGCCTTTCTCGCCGCCGAAGACAAGAACTTCTACGAGCACGGCGGCATCGACTATCAGGGCATGGCGCGCGCTGCGATCCTTTATGCGCAGAACTACGGCTCGAACCGTCGCCCGCAGGGCGCCTCGACCATCACCCAGCAGGTCGCGAAAAACTTCCTGCTCACCAACGAGGTCTCGTTCAGCCGCAAGATCAAGGAAGCGTTGCTCGCGATGCGCATCGAGCGCGCCTATTCCAAGGACCGCATCCTCGAGCTCTACCTGAACGAAATCTATCTCGGCCTCGGCGCCTACGGGATCGCGGCGGCGTCGCTGGTCTATTTCGACAAGTCGGTCAACGAGCTGACGATTGCGGAGGCGTCCTATCTCGCCGCGCTGCCGAAAGCGCCGGCGGCGCTGCATCCGGTGCGCAACCGTGACCGCGCGATCGAGCGCCGCAATTATGTGATCGACCGTCTGCTGGAGAACGGCTGGATCAAGCAGGCCGACGCCGACAAGGCGCGCAAGGACCCGCTCAACGTCACCAGCCGCTCGAACGGCGCGCACATCTTCGCCGGCGAATATTTCGCCGAGGAGGTCCGCCGCGACATCTTCGAGCGCTACGGCGAAAAGAAGCTTTACGAGGGCGGCCTGTCAGTGCGCACCACGCTCGATCCCAAGATCCAGGTGATGGCGCGCAAGACCATGGTCGCAGGTCTCGTCAATTACGACGAGGCACAGGGTTGGCGCGGGGCGCTGCACAAGCTCGACATTTCCGGTGACTGGGGCGTCAAGCTTGCCGACGTGAAGTCGCTGTCCGACATCTCGCCGTGGCGGATGGCCGTCGTGCTCGAGACCAGCGATCAGTCGGCGCGGATCGGCTTCCAGCCGGGCCGCGAGCTCGGCGGCGCGGTCAGCAAGGAACGGCAGACCGGCATCATCACGATGGACGGCGTGCGCTGGGCCAAGACCAGGGGCAAGGCGCCGAGCGCGGTTTCGCAGGTGCTGCAGCCGGGCGACGTGATCTACGCCGATCCGCTGGTGACCAAGGAAGGCAACGCGGTCGAAGGCCAGTATCGCCTGCGGCAATTGCCTGAAGTGTCTGGCGCCATGGTGGCGATGGATCCATGGACCGGCCGCGTGCTCGCGATGGTCGGCGGCTTCTCGTTCGACCAGAGCCAGTTCAACCGCGCAACGCAGGCTTACCGGCAGCCGGGCTCGTCGTTCAAGCCGATCGTGTACTCGTCGGCGCTGGACAATGGCTATACGCCGTCGACCACCGTGATCGACGCGCCGATCGAGATCGATCAGGGGCAGGGCGCCGGCGTGTGGCGTCCGGAAAACTATTCGACCGGCAAATATTACGGCCCGACCACGCTGCGCAACGCGTTGCAGCGCTCGCTCAACACCGTGACGGTGCGCCTCGCGCAGGATATCGGCATGCCCTTGGTCGGCGAATACGCCAAGCGCTTCGGCGTCTATGACGAATTGCCGAACTATCTGTCGTATGCGCTCGGTGCCGGCGAAACGACCGTGATGCGCATGGTCACGGCCTATTCGATGTTCGCCAATGGCGGCCGCCGGGTGAAGCCGACGCTGATCGATCGCATCCAGGATCGCTACGGCCATACCATCTTCAAGCACGACACCCGCGAATGCCGCGGCTGCGACGCGCCCGGGGGCTGGAAGAGCCAGCCGGAGCCGCAGCTCGTCGACCGCCGCGAGCAGGTGCTCGATCCGATGACCGCCTACCAGATCACCGAGATGATGGAAGGGGTGGTCCAGCGCGGCACCGCGACCGTCGTGAAGGAGGTCGGCAAACCGATCGCCGGCAAGACCGGCACCACCAACGACGAGAAGGACGTCTGGTTCGTCGGCTTCTCGCCCGATCTCGCAGTCGGCGTCTACATGGGCTACGACAAGCCGCGCAATCTCGGCCGCGCCGCCACCGGCGGCCACGTTGCCGCGCCAATCGCCCGCGACTTCCTCAAGCTCGCGCTCGCCGACAAGCCGCCGACGCCGTTCAAGGTTCCGGCCGGCATCAAGCTGATCCGTGTCGACGCCAAGACCGGCATGCGCGCCGGTCCCGGCGACGGCGGCAACACCATCCTCGAAGCCTTCAAGCCGGGCACCGCGCCGCCGGAGAACTATTCGGTCATCGGCGTCGCCGATGCCGATGGGCGCGGCCCTGCGCCTGGCCCGCAGCCGTCGCAGAACGGCGCGCAGCCGGATGGTGGCTTCTTCATGCGTCCGGGAACCGGGGGACTCTACTAGCGGCCGATCCGGCCAAATCGCCGGGATAGTGCGGTCAAGCCGATTGCGCTTTGCCGCGCCGGTCGCTACATCCCCCGGAACCTTTTTAGCCAACACCTGAAAGACCATGCGCGCGGAAATCGAACGCCTTGTTGAAGAGATCAAGCAGTCAGTCGGGCTGCTGAGGAGGCATCTTTGACGTCGAGCAATCGACGGCACGCCTCGCTGAGCTGAACAAGCTCGCAGAAGACTCCAATCTCTGGAACGATCCCCAGAAGGCCCAGCGGCTGATGCAGGAGCGTACCTCATTGGAGGATGCGCTTTCGGGCATCGGCAAGGTCGAGCGCGAGCTCGAGGACAATATCGGCATGATCGAGCTCGGCGAGGCCGAGAACGATGAGGGCGTGGTCACTGAGGCCGAGAAGGCGCTCAAGGACCTCAAGAAGGAGGTCGCCCGGCGCGAGCTGGAGGCGCTGCTGTCGGGCGAGGCCGACAAGTTCGATTCCTATCTCGAAGTCCATGCCGGCGCCGGCGGCACCGAGAGCCAGGACTGGGCGCAGATGCTGCTGCGCATGTACACGCGCTGGGCGGAGAAGCACGGCTTCAAGATCGAGTTCCTCGAAGAGTCCCAGGGCGAAGAGGCCGGCATCAAGTCAGCCACCATCCAGATCAGTGGCCACAACGCCTATGGCTGGCTGAAGACCGAGGCCGGCGTGCATCGCCTGGTGCGCATCTCGCCGTTCGACTCGAACGCGCGGCGGCACACCTCGTTCTCGTCGGTGCAGATCTTCCCCGTGATCGACGACAGCATCAAGATCGAGATCAAGGAGTCGGACGTTCGCACCGACACCATGCGGTCGGGCGGCGCCGGCGGTCAGCACGTCAACAAGACCGAGTCGGCGGTGCGCCTGACGCACATCCCGACCGGCATCGCGGTGGTCTGCCAGGCCGGCCGCTCCCAGCACAAGAACCGGGCGCAGGCCTGGGACATGCTGCGGGCGCGGCTCTACGAGATCGAGCTGAAGAAGCGCGAGGAGCAGGCCGCGGCCGATCAGGCCGCCAAGACCGATATCGGCTGGGGTCACCAGATCCGCTCCTACGTGTTGCAGCCCTATCAGATGGTGAAGGACCTGCGCACCGGCGTGCAGACCTCCGATACGTCGGGGGTGCTCGATGGCGACCTCGATGAATTCATGGCGGCGACCTTGGCGCAGCGTGCCTTCGGCACCGGGCCCGGCTCCGTCGAGGATGTGGATTAGCCCATGCCGCGCGTCGCTTTCATCGGATTGGGACGCATGGGCCACGGCATGGCCGGCCGTTACCTCGATGCCGGCTTCACGGTCGCGGTGTGGAACCGGAGCAAAGCCAAGGCCGCGGACCTGATCGCTCGCGGCGCGCTCTGGGCAACCTCGCCGGAGGATGCCGCGATCGACGCCGATGCTGTCGTGACCATGGTCGCCGACGACGAGGCCTCACGCGCGGTCTGGCTGACCAAGGACGGCGCGGCCGCCAACATGAAGGCCGGTACCCTCGCGATCGAATGCTCCACGGTCTCGTACCAGCACACGCTCGAGATGGCGCGCGAGCTCAACAGCCGCAGCTTGATCTACATCGATTGTCCGGTCACCGGCCTGCCGGAGGCGGCGGCCGCCGGCAACCTGACGCTGCTGGTGGGCGCCGATCCGGCCGATCTCGAACGCGCGCAGCCTTATCTCGCGCCGATCGGCAGCACGATCCGGCATTTCGGCCCGGTCGGCACCGGCACCGTGTTCAAGCTGATCAACAATCTGATCGGCGCGGTGCAGATCGCAAGCCTCGCCGAAGGCGTGGCGATTGCCGAGCAGGCGGGCCTCGACATGCAATTGGTGGCCGAGGCGCTGGCGACCGGCGCGGTGGCAAGCCCGCAGGTGATCCGCCACAGCAAGCGGATGATCGACCGCAACTTCTCCGGCGCATCGTTCACCGCGGCGCTGCGCCACAAGGATGCCGACTACGCCGTGCGGCTCGCCGAGACCCTGCTGCCCGGTGTGCCCGTCAGCCGCGCCGCGCTCGCCGCCTACGACAAGGCGAAGGCCCATGCGCCCGACGCCGACGAGGGCCAGATGATCGAGATCGTGTCGCGGCCGAAATAGGCGGGGCCGCCATTCTCGGAAATCGGGTGGGAATATTCGCGGCGCTGCGCTAGTCACCTGTGCGACTGCAGGTGAGTGCCCGACATGCCTTCCGCCGACAACCGCATCGATCGTCGCGACTGGGGGCTGCTCGTCCTGCTGTCGGTGCTCTGGGGCGGCTCGTTCTTCTTCAACGGCGTGATCCTGCGCGAACTGCCGCCGCTGACCCTCGTGCTGCTGCGCGTCGTGCTCGGCACGATCATCCTGCTGCCGCTGCTGCGGGCCGCCAGAATCGAATTCCCGCGCGGCCTGTCCGGCTGGGCGCCATTCGTTGCGATGGGGCTGTTCAACAATGTGCTGCCGTTTGCGCTGATCGTGTTCGGGCAAACCTATATTCCGAGCGGGCTGGCCTCGATCCTCAATGCGACGACGCCGCTGTTCGCGGTGGTCGTGATGGCGGCGGCCGGCGAGGAGCGGCTACAGGCGCGCCGCGTGGCGGGCGTCCTGGTCGGGCTGATCGGGGTTGCGATCCTGCACGGCGATGCGCTCGGCTTCGAGAGCCGGCAGGGCATCGGCATCCTGCTGTGCCTCGCCGGCGCCTTCAGCTACGGCATCGCTGCGCTGGTCGGGCGGCGGCTGCCGCAGCGCGTGCCGCCGCTGGGGACGGCGACGTTCCAGATGATCGCCTCGGCGGTGCTGATGGCGCCCATCGCCGCCGTCGTCGATCGGCCGTGGCTGTTGCCGATGCCGCATCCGGCGACATGGCTCGCCGTGCTCGGGCTCGCGGCGTTGTCGACGGCGCTGGCCTATATCGTGTTCTTTCAGATCCTGCGGCGTTCCGGCGCGACCAATGTGATGCTGGTGACGCTGCTGATTCCGGTCACCGCGATGCTGCTCGGATATCTCGTGCTCGGCGAGCCGATCGCGCTGCGCGAGGTGATCGGCGCGCTGGTGATCGCGAGCGCGCTGCTCTTGATCGACGGCCGCGTGCTGGCCTGGTTCAGCCGCGCGCCCGCTTCCACGCCGCATACCATCCGCTGAAGCGGCCGCTGTCGCGCTCGCCACCGTGCCAGGCGGCATAGGCGGTGCCATCGTCGGCGACCAGCACCACGGCATCTAGCCCCCTGGAGCGGCGCAGCGTGTCCATCGCCTGCGCCGGCGTCTGTGCGATCGGACCTGCGACGTTGAACGAGGTGTTGACCGACATCTCGACGCCGATATGACGGCCGAGCGCCTTCAGATAGGCATGGGTGAGGGGATCGTCGGCCTCGCGCACGATCTGGATGCGGCCAGTGCCGTCGGCATGCACCACCGCCGGAATTTTCGCGCGCGCCTCGGGCTTCGAATGCGCGGTCAGCACCATGTAGTTATAGGCGTTGTAGTCGGCGTCGGCGGCGCCGTCTTCGAGCTCGAAATAGTCGCGCGCGGTCTCTAGCGTCGCCATCGGCGCCAGCGGCCGGATCGCCTCGCGATACTTGACGCGCTCGTTGAGCCGCTCGCGCACCTCGGGATCGCAGGGATTGGCGAGGATCGAGCGGTGGCCGAGCGCGCGCGGGCCGGTTTCGGCGGCGCCCTGATAGATCGCGATCACGCCGCCTTGCGCGACCATGGACGCCATCAGGTCGGCAACCGCGTCGCGCCCTTCTGAAGTCGCCACATTGCCGATCTCGGTCGAGGCAACGTCGTCGGCTTGCAGCGCCGTCGTGATGTCGGCGTTTGAGGGCGGCAGGCCGCAGTAGAATGCGTGCGACAGCGGCGCGCCGCGTGGCGCGCCCGCCATATGCGCGAACAGCCAGGCCGCGCCGATCGGCACGCCGGGATCGCCGGGCACCGGCGGCACCCACATATGCAGCCGCGTCTTGCGCTGCTGCGCGCGTTCGAACCACGCCTCGTCGAAATGCTCGAGCAGCCGCATGTTGCCGAGCGCGTTCAGCGCGACGCCCCCGGTCAGCACAAGGCGGTCGGTGCCGGTGGTGCGCAAGAGATGGTCGATGACATGGATCATCGCGTCCTCGAACACCAATTGCGTCGCAGCCGCCTTGTCGACGCGGTCTTTGGTGTCGGGGCGGTGATTGATGTCCTCGACGCGCAGTACGGCATCGGGATTCCAGAGCTGGTCGGGGCGCAGCGGCGGGCCGAGAATGTCGATCAGCGGCTGATGATAGGGATTGTCGGCGGGATCGGCGTACCAATTGGCCATCGCGCGATTGAGCTGCACGCTGCCATTGGGCCCGAGCTGCAGCACCGCCTTCAGGCGCTGATAATACGGATTGGTGGCGCGATTCATGTCGCCCCAGGCGGCGGCGCCCATGTAGCGGCCCTCGCTGGAGAGCCAGGTCCAGCCGCCCTGGCTGGATGAGATCACCGTGTAGAAAGCACCGAGCGAGTCGAACAGGCTCTCATTGCAATAGAGCTGCTTCATCTCGCCGTTCTCGGCGACATAGAGTGAGATCGAGCCGACGTCGCCGGTGCCGTCGAGCACCGCGATCGCGACACGCTCGCGCGTATCGGCGAACGGCGAGGCGGTGAACGAGTACCAGGCGTGATTGTCGTGATGCGGCATGCAGATCAGCGGCAATTGCTTGTCGAGCCCGTACATCCTGCCGAGCCGGCGCGACAGCCGCCGCACCTGATCCAGCTGGCGCAGATTGATTGCTGGTGCGATCGGGGCGCGCAGCAATTTGAGGCTGGCCGGCGCTTCCTCGAGCGAGGTGCGGATCAGCATCGCCAGCAGCGCCGGATAGTCCCACGTCGTGACAAAGGCGGCGATATCGCCGATGTCGCGGCCCACCCGCTGCAACACCTTGCGCATGTCGTCGAGCGCATGCTGCGGGAACTCGTTGGTGTGCTTGTTGCCGGAGAAGCGCTCTTCCTCGTTGTTGACGATCAGGCGCGGTCCGTCCTTCTGGGTGACCTCGACCAGCGCGACGCCGGTATTGTGCGTGCCGGGGCAGGCGAGGCCGGCGATGTAGACCGTCTCGCCGCGCTGCAGCTTTTCGCGGATCGACGCGATCGTGCGCTGCGCGAACTCGCCATTGGCCTTGTGCAGGCCACGCTTCGCCAACGCTGACTCGCTGAGGCGGCGCGTGATCTCATAGCCCGCGGCCGCAAGATGCGGATGCCGCGGACCGGTACGGATGTCCGGTTTACGCAATCAGAACGCCTCGACTCGTGATCCCCAGATCGACCTTCAATCACAAATAGCGCCAGGCAACAATGCCGTTTCGCCCAACGGAAAAACCCAGCGCTTGCCAGCACATGCGTCTCTTGCGAGACTTGCCGCCAAAACCAACGACAAAAATCGGGAGAAAACGATGCCGGCTCGTTTCGGATATATTGGCGCAATCGCGGCGTTCGCAAGTGCCGCGCTGATCGCGACCTCGGCCACCGCGCAGAAGAAATACGATCCCGGCGCGAGTGATGGCGAAATCAAGATCGGCAACATCATGCCATACAGCGGCCCGGCGTCGTCCTATGGGGTGATCGGCAAGACCGAGGCCGCGTTCTTCAAGATGATCAACGAGCAGGGCGGCATCAACGGCCGTAAGATCAACTTCATCAGCTACGACGACGCCTATTCGCCGCCGAAGGCGATCGAGCAGGCGCGCAAGCTGGTCGAGAGCGACGAGGTGCTGCTGATCTTCCAGCCGCTCGGCACGCCGTCCAATTCGGCAATCATGAAATACATGAATGCCAAGAAGGTGCCGCAATTGTTCGTCGCCTCCGGCGGCACCAAATTCGGCGACCCCAAGAACTTCCCCTGGACGATGGGCTTTCAGCCCAACTACCAGAGCGAGGGACGCATCTACGCCAAGTACATTCGCGACAAATTCCCTGACAGCAAGATCGCGGTGTTCTGGCAGAATGACGATGCCGGCAAGGATCAGTTCAAGGGCCTGAAGGACGGGCTCGGCGACAAGGTCGGCATGATCATCGCCGACAAGTCGTACGAGGTCTCCGATCCCTCGATCGATTCGCAGATCGTCGCGCTGCACGATTCCGGCGCCGACATCTTCTTCTCCTGGGCGGCGCCGAAGGGCTCGGCGCAGGCGATCCGGAAAGTGGGCGAACTCGGCTGGAAGCCGAAATTCTTCCTCGCCAACACCGCGACCTCGGTCGCCTCGGTGCTGAAAGCGGCCGGCCTCGAGTTCTCCAAGGGCATCATCTCGACGGCCTATCTGAAGGACCCGACCGATCCGACCTGGGACAAGGATCCGGCGGTGCAAAGCTGGCGCGCCTTCATGGACAAGTATTATCCCGACGGCGACAAGGCCAACGCCAACAACCTCTATGGCTATGTCCAGGCCGAGGCGATGATGCAGGTGTTGAAGCAATGCGGCGACAATCTCACGCGCGAGAACGTGATGAAGCAGGCCGCCAACCTGAAGAACTTCCACTCCGACCTGATGCTGCCGGGCGTCATGGTCAACACCTCCCCCGACGACTACTTCCCGATCGAGCAGATGCAGCTGATGCGGTTCAACGGCGAGGCGTGGGAGCTGTTCGGCGACGTGATCACGGGCGAGGTCGGGCACGAGGCGTCGCGGTAGGGGGAGGCGCCGCTCGCGCCGCAACACCACCGTCGTCCCTGCGAAAGCAGGGACCCATACGCCGCGGCGGATGTTGTTGAAGGGACTCGTCCTTCCAGCATCGCGCAACAATCAGCATTTGTGGTTATCGGTCCCTGCTCCCGTGCGCAATTGCGCACTAGGCAGGGACGACACCGAGTGTGCTGCGCGGCGTGAGTCACAAATCTACGCCAAAATCCTCTCCGGCCGGCGGGCGCGGAGCGCCATGCCGCCGGCGACGCCGACGCCGATCACGTACATCCAGCCTTCGTGAAAATCGGCGAGATGCGAATTGAGCAGCGAGCTCGTGATGTTCTGCACGACCACGGCGAGTCCGATCCAGGTCGCGAGATCGCGGCCGGCGAACAGCCTGACGTGGCTGGTCCACATCGCGCAGAGCAGCAGGATGCCGATCAGCCCCCACTGGATCCCGACATTGAGGGTCTGGTTGTGCGGGTTGTTGATCACCTCGGCCTCAAGGCCGGTTTGCCCGACGGCATCCTGCGTGAACATGTGCCTGATCGAGCCGGTGCCGTGGCCGAGCCAAGGCGCCTCGGCGATGAATTTCACCGACTTCCGCCAATAGGTCAGGCGCTGCGCGGTCGAGGCGATGCCCGAGGTGTCGTGGGCGCGATACTCGATGCCGACGTCGGCGATGCGTTGGCGGAGGTAGGGGGACGTGGTCCAGACCACGAGGCTGATGACAGCGACGCCGGCGAACAGCAGCCGCGTGGCGTGCCGCGACAGATGCAGCGAGGCGAACAGGATCAACAGCACCGGCATGTAGACCAGCGCGGTCCGCGCCGACACGACGTAGAGCATGTTGGCGACGAACAGCAGCATCAGCGCGATGGCGCCGGCTGCGATGCGCCATTGCCGGGCCCGCAGCGCCGTCAATGCCGGCAGCGCCAGTGCGAACGCGCAGAGCGCGAACTCCTGGCTCTGGTCGAGGTAGTTTTTGACCGGCACGCCGTCGGAGGCGGTGTGCGCGAGCTTGAGCTGCGGCAGCGCCAGCACGATCCAGGACAGGATCATCAGCAGCGTGCACGATACCAGGAAGGCCAGGAACACGGAGAGCCCGCGCTGCGAGCGCTGGAAATAGCCGAGCAGGAACGGCAGCAGCAGCAGCTTGCTGAGCGGCTTGATGCCCTGCAGCCGTTCGGCCCAGCTCGTCTCCGACCACGCCACGCCGATCACGGCAAGTGCGACCAACGCGATCGGCAATGCAAAGGCCGGCTGCGCGAGGTCGAGCATGAACTGCTCCCAGTCGATGGTCGGGATTACGGCGACAAGCCACAGCAGCATGAAGACGGCGAGTGCCGTGGTCGACCAGGGTAGCGACGCCGCGGTCAGGGCGATCAGGGTATCGGTGGCGCGGACATAGGCGACCGAGCCGGACCAGGCGCGGACGCGATCGCGCCATCGTGCTGGCGGTTCGATTGCAAGACCAATGGCGTCGGAATCGGTGCTCATGGCCGGTCACACGCCATGCGCGGTTGCACCGTTGAAGGTCGCCATCGCGGCGGCGAGCGCCGCGGCGGCGGCCGCGACGTCCGGGGCAGCCCGATGGGACAGCAGGTCGCGCGCCTGGGTGTGGTGGCCGAAGCGCTCGGCGAGCTCGGTCCGCCGCGCGCGGATCCGGTCGCGCCATTGCTCCTGCTGCGCCAGCACGCGTCCTACCGAGGCGCAGATCGAGTCGGTCGAGAACGGATCGAAATAGTCGGCAAGCTCGCCCGCGACCTCGCGGAACACGGCAATATCGGAGCATAGCACGGGGGTATTGGCCGCGAATGCCTCGATGATCGGGACGCCAAAGCCTTCGGCGAGGCTCGGCATGATCAGGCCGTGCGCGCCCGCGATCAGTGCCGCCTTCTCGTGCTCGTCGACATAGCCGGAGAAGCGGACGTTCTTCGGCAGGTTGCGCGCCTGGTTGGCGCCGCCGGCATACCCGATCACGACGAGATCGGCCTCCGGCAGCTTGCGGAAGGCGCGGATGACGGCCGCGAGGTTCTTGCGGGGCTCGTTCGAGACGATGACGACGAAGCCCGGCCGTGCCGGGACCGCGGTTGGCACCGGCGCAAGCGGCGCTTCCGCGACGTCGAAACGGGTCCGCGGATAGACCACTCGCGCCGGAATGTGCGCATATTGCGGGAGCAGGGCGCGGAAGCGGTTCATGCTGTAGTTCGAGACGAAGGCGAGCTCGTCAGCCTGGTTCACGCTGGTGAAAAGGCGCGACAGGAACAGGCGGGTTGCGATGTCATCCAGCTTGAGATCGGTGATCGGCAACAGGTCATGCACGACGCAAATCACCTTTGCGCCCGGGCGGCGCTGGATCGCAACCCGGGTCGGGGTGTCGATGAGAATGACGTCGTAGTCGCGCGCATCGACCCGCGGCGGCGGCAACCTGGTCAGCGCCGACGTGTCCTGATAGCTGTAGAAGCCGGGCTCGAGCAGGAAATCGCCGAACAACTCGAGATGGCGCAAATCGGTCGGAATGTATTCGAGGCCCTCGGTCCGGTTCTCGATCAGCGTGACGCTGGTCGGCAGCAGATGAATCGAGCGCAGGAAGGCGATGATGAATTCGAGCGAGGTCGCCGCGTTGAGCTTGTGCTTGAACCAGTCGACCGTGCGGCGCAGGCCGCCGCGCATGATCGGCGAGTTCATGTCGGTTTCATCGAGGTAACGATAGAGCGCGAGCAGCTCGATCAGCCGCGAGTCCTCGGGCAGCAGGCGCGTCCGCTGCTGTCTGCGGCGCAGCTTCCGGTAGCGGCGCGTGGTCTCCACGACGAGGGTCAGGGCATGTCCGTCGCCGGCCAGCGAGCGGATCAATTCACGGGTGAAATGGAAGATGCCGCGCTTGTGGTTGGGCTCGCCAAGCGCCTCGCTGACGACCAGGATCTTTGTCATACGCTGATTTCTCTGAGCTCGAGGTGATGCGGGACGGGCGCCTCCAGCGCGACGGTGCTGGCGATGCGGCCGTGATCGAGATTGATGATGCTGTTGCAGGTCCGGCGCAGCAGAGCGTGGTCGTGCGAGGCGATGATCACGATCGCCGCGCTCTCGACCATCTTGCGCAGCCGCTGCTCGGCCTTGGCCGAGAAATTCTCGTCGACCACGCTGAGCCATTCGTCGAGCAGCAGGATGTCGGCGGGAAACGCGGTCGCGGTCGCGAACAGCACGCGCATCAGCATGCCCGACGAGAACATGCGCAGCGGCAGCCGCTGCATGCGCTCCTCCAGTTCCGTGAACGCCCAGATCTCGTCCAGGACCGCCGGCGTCGGCTTGCGTCCCGAGATCCGCAGCAGCAGGCTGATATTGTCGGCGGCGACGAAATCGAGATTGACGCCGGCACCGAGGCCGAGCAGCGGCACGATGTTGCCGGAAATCTCGACGCGGCCGCTGGTCGCCGGGAACACGCCGGCGATCAGCCGCAGCAGAGTGGACTTGCCGGATCCGTTCGGGCCGGCAAGGCCGATGCGTGCGCCGGCCTTCGCTTCGATCGAGATGTTGTCGACCGCGCGGATGGTCCGCATCTCGCTGGTCTGGCGGAACAGGCGGCCGAGCAGGCGGCGCTTCAGCGAGAAGTCGTAGGCGCCGTACAGCGGATAATCGAGGCAGACGTCGCGGAGGTGGATGCTTGCCATGCCCTAGATCCAGAATGCCGCTTTGCGCAGATGGGTGATGGTGACGATCGCGGCGACCGCGAGCGCAGCGAGGCAGGCCAGCACGTAGATCACGCTCGCCGTTGCGACATGACCGGTCGTCAGCGGGTCGCGCCAGATCGCGAACAGATGCGTCAGCGGATTGAGCCGCATCACGGTCGAGCCGCGATCGATCATCTCGGATGTCCAGATGATCGGCGAGGCCAGGAAGGCCAGCGTCAGCGAGGACTCGATGATCGGCTTGATGTCGCGGTAACGCGTCGCCAGCGCGCCGAGCACGAGGCTCAGGCCCAGCGTGCAGACCACGAACAGAACGAGGCCGGGGAGGGCGGCGATGGCGCCGCCGACATCGTGCGGCGTCAGCACGAGCCAGAGCAGCAGCGGCACGATCGCGTTATGGGCGGCGAACAGCGCCTGCCGGAAGGTACATTGCAGCAGGAAGATCACCGGCGGCAGCGCGCGATCCTTGATCAGGCTGGCCGAGCCCTGCAGCGCGGTGGTGGCGTCGAGCACCACGCTGTTGAGGAAGGTCCATGCGGTGAGGCTCGCCGCCAGCATCGGCAGCCGCGCCACCGTGCTGGCGTTGGAGAGATGGCCGATCACCGAGCCGAGCACGGCCACCATGATCGCCATCTGGATCGACATCCAGAAGGGTCCAAGGAGGGAGCGGACGTAGCGATGACGCACGTCGGACCAGGCCAGTGTTGCCGCGATCTGGATCGCGCCGACGAAACCTGCCGTTCGGGGACGCGGGGCTGGGGCTGACGACCCCGCGTCCTTTGCGGCGGCCTCCTCGGTAACGACCTTGCGATACACCGTCTCGACTCCCTCCTTGAAGGCTGCGGTTGAGTATTTCGTCATCGCGCGATGGCGCGCGGCCCGCCCCATGCGGCGTCGCCGCTCGGGATCGTTGATCAGCGTCTCGATGGCGTCGGCAAGCGCGGTGGGATCGCCGGGCGGCACCGTGATGGCCTCGAGGCCGTCGCGGGCGACATGCGGAACGCCGGTGTCGAGTGCTGTGTTGACGACGGGCCGGCTTGCGGCCATCGCCTCGAGCTGCGCCAGCCCGAAGGTCTCCGCGTTGGTCACCGACGGCATCACGAAGACGTCGGCGATGCGCATCAGCTTGACGCGCTCGCTCTCGGACACCGAGCCGAGCAGGCGGACGCGGTCCTGCAGGCCGTAGTCGCGGATCAGCTGCTCGAGGTTGTCGCGCTCGCGGCCCTCGCCGACGATCCAGACCTCGAAATTGCGGGCGTGGGCGGCACGCACCAGCACGTCGAAGCCCTTGTACGGAACGAGGCGTCCGCAGGCGAGCACGAGACGGCCGCGGGCGTTGACGTCGTCGGCCTGGGCGGCCGGCCGGTCATATTTGGCGACATCGACGCCGAACGGAACGGCGTGGCACTTGTCGGAAAATTCCTGCAGCAGCGGCGTGGTTTCGATCAGCACCGGATCGGAGACGATGATCGCGGCGGCCCGGCGCAGCGTTCGCCGCATCATCGGCTCGACCAGGAAGCGCAAGGCCGCGTGCGACACGATGTCGGCGTGCCAGTGCACGACCAGCGGGCGGGTGCGGCCGAGCCCGAAGGCGAAGACAAGGTCGGCGAGCGGGAAGGGGGCGTGCAGCGCCAGCAGATCGTGCTCGGCGATGCGGCGCCACAGCCGCCACGGATAGGTCGGCGCCGCCGGCAGCGACAGCACGTCGCCGAACGAGTGCACGCGCTCGACCGAAACGTCGTTGACCACGATCTGCCGCTCGCCGCCGGAGCGCGAGCAGACCAGCACGGCGGCGTTGAAGGTGTCCTTCAGTCCGGCGCAGATATCGCGGATCACCGTCAGCGTGCCGCCGAACAGGTCGGGATAGTAGACCTTGAAGATGTGGAGCACCGACGGACGCCGGGCCGGCTCGTTGACGACGATCATGGGCGGCTCGATCCGGATCATGCGACGAACAGGGCGACGATGAACGGCAGCGCCAGCGCGGCGGCGAACACCAGCGAGCGCAGCAGCGCCGGAAACACCGGCTCGATCGGGCCGCAGGGGACCTGCGGCGTGAAGCGGAATGTGGTGGCGGCGAACCGACCGGATTCGTGAAACGAACCGGATTCGCGGGCCGAACGAAGAGACATTGCGTCGGATTCCCTGCTGAACGGATTCTGGATACGTGGGAATATTTCACACGTCAATGGCGTCGAACTAAAATGTGGGATTATGTCCCACGTATGGCGGTGGACAACTTTTCTGGGAGGAAGGATCGGAACGCATGACGGTGCGATCGCGCCGCGATGGCGCGGGGCGGGCAAGCAAATGCGCGAGTTGCTAGCGGAGCGTCAGACCGGCTCGGCGGCGCTGCGGTCGGCCGGTTGCTGGAGCTGGCGCCTGATCGCGGCGATGTCGAAATGAATCCGCTCGGGCAGCATTGCCGCTGCCGGGCGCTGCAGATCCTGCTCGATGACGACGCGCTTGCCGCCGTCGGACGTCAGCGCAATCGAGATCGATTGCGCGCGTGGCTCGGCGCGGAGGCCGGCATGCGCGCGGCAGGCATATTCGCCGGCGCGCAGACCGCCGAAACCGAAGGCGAGCAGGCGCCCGTAGATGTAGAGCGCGAGCAGGTCGGTTTCGTCGAAGCGGCGCGGTGATCCGGGCGCAACGCCCGGCAGGCAGGGATAGCCGCCCGCCATCACCGTCGACACGAACTCCTCAAAGGGAACCTGGGCGATCCGGCAGGCTTCCGCGATTGCAAGGTCGAATCGGGCAGTCGTCATGGAGCGGTCCGTGGCGATGGCGGCAATGCCGGACACCGTGGCACCCGTTAGCGAGCGCGCGGACTGTGTCCGGAGGTGATTTTGTTTCCCATAAGTGGGAAAATGTCACACGTCAAGTGAGGTGGGATTGTGTCTCACGGCGCGGGCGGCTAAAAGTTAGGCATGAATGCCAAGGCCCCGAAGTCGAAGGTGGGATCGTCCGCGCCGATCGCCGCGGCGAAGCTGCATGCGCCACTGGCGCGGATGCTGCGCCCGCTGGTGCGGCTCTGTATCCGCGGCGGCATGACGTTTCCGGCGCTGACCCAGCTGCTGCGCGAGCTCTATGTCAACGTCGCCGAGCACGACTTCGCGCTCGAGGGCAAGGAGCAGACCGACAGCCGCGTCAGCCTGCTGACCGGCATTCACCGCAAGGAGGTGGCGCGGCTGCGCGGCGCCGGCGCGCCGGTCAATGCGGTGCCGGCGACGCTGTCGCGCACCAGCGCGATCATCGCGCGCTGGCTGGCCGCGCCCGAGTTCACCGATGCCAAGGGCGATCCGCTGCCGCTGCCGCGCACCGCCGACGGCGGCGCGCCGTCGTTCGAGACGCTGGTCGAATCGATCACCAAGGATGTGCGGCCGCGCGCGGTGCTCGACGAATGGCTCGACCGCAAGCTCGTCACCATCAATGACGACGACGAGATCATGCTGGTCGAGGAGGCCTTCGTGCCGCATGGCGACGACGACCGCAAATGGCACTATCTCGGCCGCAACCTGCACGACCATGTCGCGGCCGCCGAGCTCAACGTATCCTCGGCCGCGCCGCGCTTCCTCGAACGCGCGGTGCATTACGACGGCCTGTCGGCGAAGCTGGCAAAACGGCTCGAGGGCCGCTCGCGCGAGCTGGCGATGGAGGCGCTCAAGGTCGCCAACCGCGAGGCCAACCGCGCGCTGGCAAAAGACAAGGGCGGCGACTATCGCTGGAATTTCGGCATCTACATCTATCGCGAGGGTCCGGACGGCCCGGTCGATGACGACGCCGACGAAGGCGGTGCGTCGTGAACGGTCCGCCCGTTATCTCGCGCCGTGCGCTGCTCGTCGGCTTCTGGCTTGCCGGAACGTCGCTCGCGGGCGCGCAGGTCAAGAAGCGCGGCAACGATCAGGGCATCGGCGGCACCGGCATCACCGGTTCCGATCAGGGCATCGGTGGCACCGGCATCGTCGGCGTGATCCAGCGGTTCGGCTCGATCTATGTCAATGGCGAGCGCGTCGCCTATGCACCCGACGTGCCGGTCAGAATCGACGGCGAGGCGGCGAGCGCCAAGGCGCTGCGGATCGGACAGCTCGCGCGTGTGATGGCGCAGCGCGACGCCGGCGGCACGCTGTCGACCAAGCGCATCGATGTGACCAGCGAGGTGACCGGGCCGGTCGAGCAGGTGAGGCCGGGCGGGCTGACGGTGCTCGGCCAGACGGTCGCCTGGACCGGGCGCGAGAGCTGGCTGAAGATGGGCGCGCATGTCGCCGTGTTCGGGCTGCGCCGCACCGACGGCGTCGTCGTCGCAAGTCTGGTGCAGGAGCGCCATGACGCCGCCGCGCGCGTCGCGGGGCCGCTCGAGCGCGACCGCGCCGGCGCCTTGCGGATCGGCGAGCTCAAGCTCGCCGGCGTCGATGCGGCGCTGGTCGGTCAGCGCGTGCAGGCCGAGGGACATCTCGCGCAGGGCGTGATGCAGGTGTCGCGCAGCCGCGCCGATGATTTCTCCGATCTCGCCGGCGCGAACCGACTGTTGATCGAGGCCTATGTGCGGCGGGTCGGCAATGACCTGCAGCTCGGCTCCGGCTTTGTCGCGCGCGACCATTCGCGGTTCTCGCCGGCGGCCGATACGCGCGTCGTCGTCAACGCGCAGCTGTCGGGCCCGCGCGAACTGCGCGTCGAATCGGTGCAATCGGTCGGCAAGTTCCCGGGCTCGTCGGTGAAGAGCCCGGGCACGCCGGGCCGTGGCCCCGGCGGCGGCGGATCCGGACCGGGTCATGGACCCGGATCTGGCGGACCGGGCGGCCGCGGCGCGCCTGGTGGCGGCGGTCCGGGTGGCGGCCCCAGTGGAGCGCCGTCCGGCATGCCGGGCGGCAGCCCGCCAGGCGGCGGGCCTGCGCCTGATCCGCTGGGTGGTGGACCGACCGGCCCCGGTCCCGGTGGCTTCGGCCCGCCCGGCGGACCGTTCGGGCCCGGTGGCGGTGGTGGTCCGTTCGGGCCCGGCGGTGGATTCGGTGGCGGTGGGCCGCCCGGCGGCATGGGCGGCGGCGGCCGCCGCTGAAACGACACGCGCGATCGGCGCAAGCGAGACCGCTTGCGCCGATGTTCAGATCGATCGTTGTGCGATTGAGCTAGCCCGCGCTGAGCCGGACGCCGGCGCGGAGGAATTTCTGCGGATCGACCGCTTCGCCGTCGATGCGGGTCTCGTAATGCAAATGCGGACCGGTGGAGCGGCCGGTCGAGCCGACGGCGCCGATCACCTGGCCGATCTTGACGTATTCACCGACCTTGACGCCGATCTCGGAGAGATGGCCGTAACGCGTCGACAGGCCATTGCCGTGATCGACCTCGACCATGCGGCCATAGCCGCCGGCCCAGCCCGCCGACACCACCTTGCCGTTGGCGGTGACACGCACCGGATCGCCTTGCGCGGCCCGGAAGTCGAGGCCGGTGTGCATCGCCGGCCGGCCGAGGAAGGGATCGGTACGCACGCCGAAGCCGCTGGTGAATTCGACTTCACCGACCACGGGCTTGCGGTAAGGCACCAGCGCCAGCGTCTGGTTCAGCCGCTGCATCTGTGCGCGGTTGATGTTGATGCGATAGAGCTGGCGTTCGAACCCGCCGGCGTCGGCAGAGAGTTTCACAGGGACAAAGGGCCCGCCCATGCCGGAGCGCGGCGTCGCCGCTTCGAGCTGCGCCATGTTGAGGCCGAGATCGGAGATTACGCCGCGCATCCGGCGCACCTTGGAATCGATGCTGTCCTCGACCGAGGCGAGCGCGGCAACCTGGCGCCGCTCGACTTGGTCAAGCGAGGTCTGCAGGCGGACCAGCACGTTGTCGACGCCCTGAGCCTTGGCGAACTGGTTCGGCTGCGTCTTGGCGATCAGCGGCGCGCGCGATTCCAGCCGTGCCTCGCGATCCGGCGGCGCCACGAAGATCACGGTGTCGCTGATCGGCGAGGGTTTCAGCGGGCCGGAGGAGGGCGCCGCCTCGGCGCGGCCCTGCGGCTTGATCGATCCGGTGCTGGTGACGTCGGGCATCGCGCCAAGCGCGGTGGCGCGCGATTCCAGCGTCGACTGCCGCTTCATGATCTGGTCGAGCTTCTGGTCGAACTGCTCCTGGTCGAGCAGCTGACGGCTGGTGGTGCGGTCGACCTTGGCGCGCAGCTCCGAGATGCGGTCCTCATAGGCGTATTGCATCTCGGCCTGGCGCGCGATCAGCCGGGTCAGCACGTCGTCGCGGAACGCGAAATAGGTCGCGGTCGCCGCCGACCACATGCCGAGCAGCACCACGGTGCCGACGATAATCCAGAACACCACCGGCCCGAACCGGACCTGCTTGCCGGCATGGACCAGGGTATAGCCCTCGCCGGAGGTCGCCACCGCTGCCACCGCTGCGGGGTGATGGGCTGCCGGACGGCGCGCCGGCGTCCGGCCATGGTCCTGCGCATGATGGTGTTTGTGATGTTCCTGGTGGTGACCGGACCGGCTCGACATCGGTACTCCCGCGGCCGGTCGGACCAAGCTCCGTACGGCTAATTTGCGGGGCCGATTTGAGCCCGTCATGGTTAATTTTCAGGAAACGGAACTCGTCCCGTCAGAGCGCTCGGGCAGCCTCCAATACCGCTTCGGCGTGGCCGTCGACCTTCACATGACGCCAGACGCGGGCGATTTTTCCACTGGAATCGACCAGAACCGTGGTGCGAATAATTCCCATGAAGGTCCTGCCATACATGGATTTTTCGCCCCAGGCGCCGTACGCCTCAAGCATCCGGTGGGCCGGATCGGAGACCAGCGGCACCGACAGCTGGTGTTTGTTTCGAAATGACTCCTGCGCCTTAACCGTGTCGGCGGAAATGCCGACCACTTCGGTCCCGCTGGCTACGAACTCGCTTTTGAGCCGGGTGAAATCAATCGCCTCCCTGGTGCAGCCGGGGGTGTCGGCGCGGGGGTAGAAGAACAGCACCAGCTTCTTGCCGGCAAAATCCTTCAGCGAAACGCTGCCCCCGCCGTCGCGCGGCAGGTTGAAGCCAGGCGCCGTGGCACCCTCGGCAAGTGTGACGGCGGACGAGTTGGTCACGGTCGCGGTCGGCTCTCGCTTTAACGGTTTCGATGCCGCCTTGTGCGAGGCTTTGCTTCGAACACCCGCTGCGGTCTTTGCTTTCGTTGCCTTGGTCGTTTTCTTAGTTGTTTTCCTAGTTGTTTTCTTGGCCGCTGCCTTCTTCGCAACCGTTGTGCGGGTTTTCGTCGCGGACTTCCCAGTGCTTGCGCTTGCGGCACGCGCAACCTTTGTTGCGACCCGCTTTCCGGTTGTGTTGGAGGATTTCTTGCGCGTTTTCTTGGACATACGCCTTCCTTTCGTCGCTTTCCGAAGCTCAACCATTGGGGTATTGCGGGTCTTATTGGCGGCGGCCGGATTCGCTCCGGCCGCTGGGCAAGTTTGATGGCCACGGAGTATGGTGACAAGGAATTCGACGCGTGACCCGTCCGCTTGCTGAATTGGCTTTTGATTGGTTGGTTTGGTCCGTTCTGGGGGCCATCGGCGAGTAACATGATTAGGCGAGGATAGGCGGCGATGCCGGCACAGGAGCGCTCGATACGCATCGACGGGCGCCCCGATGGCGGCGATCAGCTTCGCCGTCAGCACCGAGAGGCAATGGCAAGGAACACGTCGCCGCAGGGTCCAAATCCGCGCGCCGGGGCTGACTTCTCGCAATGGGAAGTCGACGCTGCGTGGGACGAGCAGGATGAGGCGGCGGGCAACCGTGCGCGGCAATTGCTGGCGCGTTCCAACACCAACCTGCATCGCTTCACCGATTTCTGCTCCGGCATGCAGCGCTGGCTGAACGGCGGGCGCTGGATCCGTCGCATCGGACTGGTCTTCGTGGTGCTGGTCGCGATGTTCGCCACCTGCTTCGGCGCGCTGTGGTGGCGGCTCGGCGCCGGCCCGATCAATCTCGATATGGCGACGCCGTGGCTTGCCGCGGCGATCGAGGAGAATATCGGCCACGGCAACACGGTCGAGGTCGGCGGGACGCAGATCGAGCGCGCCGGCCGCGTCAGGATCGCGGTGCGCATCCGCGACATCATCGTCCGCGACCGCGACCATGCGGTGGTTGCGAGCGCGCCCAAGGCCGAAGTGCGCTTGTCGGGAACCGCGCTCCTGATGGGTCAGTTGCGGGCGGAGAGCCTCAATCTGGTCGATGCGGAGCTGTCGGTGCGCATCACGCCCGACGGCAATGTCACCGTGTCCGCCGGCGACACCGCAAAACCGCTGGCCACCGGCGTTGCCTCCAAGCGGGAGGCGGGGATGCCGCCGACATTCCCGCGGCCGACACCCGCAGCACCGCCGCCGCCGGTTGCCTCGCCGCCGGTTGCCGCCGAGCCCTCCGCGTCACCCGATTCGGCCCAGAGCGGGCTGCTCGCCGGTCTCGACTGGCTCGACAGCCTCAGCATGACCGGCCTCGACGGGCAGAACCTCAACGAGATCGGCCTGAAGAACGGCAATCTCGTCGTCGACGATCAGCAGCGCGGCAACAAATGGAGCTTTGAGAACATCAGCCTCAGCCTGCGGCGCCCGAGCGGCGGCGGCGTTGCGCTCAGCTTCGGCGAGGAGGGCGCAAAACCCTGGTCGGTGCGCGTGCTGGTCGGACCGCAGCAGAACGGCGTGCGCTCGGTCGACATCAAGGCCGACAAGGTTTCCACCCGGAACATCCTGCTCGCGCTCCGGACCAAGGATCTGACCTACACCGCCGACCTGCCGCTCTCGGGCGAGATGAAGGGCGAACTCGGCCGCGACGGCCTGCCGACCTACTTCCGCGGCAAGATCAATGTCGGCGCCGGCAACATCATCGACACCGACACGCCCGATTACCCGATGCCGGTCGATTCGGCCGAGATGAGCGTCGAATGGGATTCGGGGCGGCGCGTGCTGTTGGCGCCGATCAAGATCATCTCGGGCGCCAACCGCATCACGCTGCTCGGCCATCTCGAGCCGCCGAACGACAACGTCACCGACTGGCAGGCCGGCCTGTCCGGCGGCACCATCGTGCTGGCCGGCGCCGACAAGAACGAACCGCCGCTGATCTTCAATCGCATCAACATCGGCTTCCGGTTCGACACCGACAAGAAGCGCGTACTGCTGACCCAGGCCGACATCTCCAATGGCGAGATCGGCGTCGCCGGAACCGGCAGCATCGACTATTCCGGCGAGCCGCGGCTGCAACTCGGATTCGCCGGCACGCCGATGTCGGCCTCGGCCCTCAAAAGGATATGGCCGATCATCATCGTGCCCGAGGTGCGCGAATGGGTGCTCGAGCGGATCGACCGCGGCACGCTCCAGCGTATCGATGTCGGCGTCAATTCGCCGGTGCACAACCTGTCGCGCAAGGGACCGCCGATCCCGGATGACGGCCTCTCGGTCAACATTGTCGCCTCGGGTGTCACAGTGCGTCCGGTGGATCAGATGCCCGCGGTGCATGACGCGGATTTGAAGGCCCGGGTGACCGGCCGCACCGCGACCGTGACCATCAACCAGGGCATTGCCGACACGCCGGCGGGCCGCAAGATCACGCTGTCGGACTTCACCTTCGAGGTGCCGGACATGGCGCCGAAGCCGTCGCCGTCGAAGGTCAAGTTCCGGGTCGACTGTCCGGTGCCGGCCGCCGCCGAAATCCTCGCGTCCGACCGGCTCAGCGATCTCTCCGGTCCGCCGATCGATCCCAACGCCAGCAAGGGCAACGTCACCGCGACGATCAATCTCGGCATGCCCGTGAAGGGCGAGCTGACCAAGGCCGATACGCTCTACTCGGTCACCGCCGACATCTCCGGCGTTGCCGTCGACAAGCTGGTGATGAACCAGAAGCTCGAAGCCAACACGCTGAAGGTGATCGCCAGCAATGCCGGCTTCCAGGTCAAGGGCGACGTCAAGATCAACGGACAGGCGGCCTCGCTCGACTACCGCAAGCCGGCCGAGGGCGATGCCGACGTCAAGCTGCAGGCGACGCTGGACGATGCGAGCCGCGCGCGCCTTGGGCTCGATCTCGGCCCCGCGGTGTCCGGCGCGATCCCGATCAAGCTGACCGGCAAGATCGGCAGCGGCGACAATCCCACCACCAAGATGGGCGTCGAGGCCGACCTGACCCAGCTCAAGCTCGACAACATCCTGCCGGGCTGGGTCAAGGCGCAGGGCAGGGCCGGCAAGGCGACCTTCAACGTGGTGCCGAAGGGTCAATCGACCAGGTTTGAGGATATCTCGATCGACGGCGCCGGCGTGTCGATCAAGGGCGCGCTCGAGGTCGACCAGAACGGCGACCTCATGAATGCCTACTTCCCGACCTACGCGCCGTCGGAAGGTGACAAGACATCGCTGCGTGCCGACCGCGGTCCCGACGGCGTGATCAAGGTGACGATGCGCGGCGACGTGTTCGACGGCCGCGGCTTCCTGAAGTCGGCGATCTCCGGCCGCGATAGCGATCCCAAGAGCAAGACCAGGACCACCGATTTCGATGTCGATCTGAAACTCGGCGCGGTCGCAGGATTCAACGGCGAAGCGCTGCGCAGCGTCGACGCCAAGGTCTCGCGCCGCAACGGGTTCTTCAAGGCGTTCACGCTGAGCGGCAAGGTCGGACGCGACACCCCCGTCACGGTCGATATGCGCGGACGCCAGCAGGGTCGCGAGGTGATCTATCTGCAGACCGCCGACGCCGGCGCGTTCCTGCGCTTCATCGACACCTATTCGAAGGTGGTCGGCGGCCAGCTTACGCTCGCGATGGAGCCGCCGATCCCCGAGCCGAGCCCAAGGGAGGGGCTCATCAATATCACCGGCTTCTCGGTGAAGGGCGAAACCCAGCTCGATCGCGCCGTTGCCGGCGGGCCTGTCAGCACCCAGAACGGCATCGGGTTCGACGCGCTGCGCGCCGAATTCACCCGCCAGAGCGGCCAGCTTTCGATCCGCAATGGTGTGGTCAAGGGGCCTACCATCGGCGCGACCATCGAAGGCAGCATCGACTATATCGGCAACCAGGTGCGGATGAACGGCACCTTCATTCCGATGTACGGTTTGAACAACATGTTCGGCCAGATCCCGTTCTTCGGGATTTTCCTCGGCGCCGGCAGCAATGAAGGCCTGATCGGCGTGACCTATGAAGTGGTGGGAACGCCGAGCGCGCCGGTGCTGCGCGTCAATCCGATCTCCGCGCTGGCCCCCGGCCTGACGCGCAAGATCTTCGAGTTCAAGCAGTACGGCCCGAACGATCTGCCGACGACGAACAATTAGCGCGCTCGCTCATCGACGCCTGCTTTCGAGGCCGGTGGAGATCGCGCGCCGGCCGTCTCACCGTCCGCTCTCGACCCTCGCCCGACTTCTCGGTTGCATTGCCTGGTTCAGGAATGCGCGCGGCGGCGGGTTTCTGTCCGCATTCATCCGAGGCTGCCACCAAGTCCGAGCGGCCCGCCGTCCGGATGAAGTTCGCGCAGGAACCTTGCCCTATCTGGGATGTTGGAGAGCAATTCAATGACTCAGGAGGAACTCTCATGAGAACGCTGTTACTGGCTGGTGCACTGGCGGTAGCCGGTTTCGCGATGGCCACGCCGATCTCCATTGCACCCGCGTCAGCTCAGGTTGCCGTTGATACGCCGCTCGGCGGCGTAAGAGTGGGCCCGGAGCCCCGTTACTACCGAGACTACGATCGACCCGCTTATCGCGCCTACGGATATGATCGCGGATATCGCGGATGCCGCACCGTCACGATCGAGCGTGACGACGGATCGGTCCGGAGGGTCCGTCGCTGCGACTAGCAGTACCGGACCAGGGAATCGACTTCCGTGGCTTACAAGACCGCTCGAGCCGGTTCTCGCAATCAAGGAATTGGAGTCATCGACTTGGGCCGCTGCAATTGGCGGCCTGTTTCATTTCGCGAACGCCTGTCGACCCAAGCATTGGCCCGAGGCCGCATGCGTTCATGTCGGATTCCACGTTGCCCTTCGCGGGGTAAGCGGACGTGCCGGTCGCGAACTCACCGCCGCAGTGCCGGCACCACCAGGAACGGGATCAGGCCGAGCACCACATTGACCAGC
Organism: Bradyrhizobium ferriligni; assembly: GCF_056837965.1. NCBI lineage: Bacteria > Pseudomonadati > Pseudomonadota > Alphaproteobacteria > Hyphomicrobiales > Nitrobacteraceae > Bradyrhizobium > Bradyrhizobium ferriligni. The sequence continues at coordinate 7,455 of NZ_JBXEJO010000049.1, read as the reverse complement.
GCGAAGACGATCAGCGGATTGTAGCTGTGGGTCCAGTCGTGGATCAGGCCGCCGCCCCACGAGCCAAGGCCGGAGCCGAGGCCGCTGCCGATCATGATCGTGCCGTAGATCGTGCCGACGCGCTCGCCGCGGAAGATCTTCAGCGCGGTCGCGGTGATCAGCGGGCCGCGCGAGCCGATCATGCTGCCGAAGCAGATGATGAAGCCGGTCAGCAGCCAGTAGTTCGGATACCACTGCAGCAGCCAGAGCAGAATGATGCCGAGGATCGAGACGCCGTAGCTGAACAATACCGAGGGGCGGCGGCCGATGATGCCGTCGAGGGTGGACACGCCGAGCATGCCGACGAACAGCGCGACGCCGGAGAAGCCCCAGGCGGTTGCCGCCTGTAGCGGCGGGAAGCCGACATCGATCAGATAGGCGACGATCTGCGCGGTCAGCGCATACATCGCGATCGCGGTGAAGAAGAAGGTGGAGAACAGCGCCCAGAAGGCGTGGTGGCGCATCGCGCTGAGCAGTGTCCAGCCTTCGTCGGCCAAGCTGCTTTCCGCCTTCCTGACGATATGCGGCGATCCGCCGGCGAGCAGCCGCCACGGCAGAAAGACCAGCGGAACAAGCAGGCAGAGCGCGCCGATGCCGAACACCTGATAGGCCTCGCGCCAGCCGATCCGGTCGATCAAGACCTGCGACAGCGGCAACAGCAGCAAGAGGCCGGCGCCGGTCGCCGAATACATCACGGCCATCGCAGTCGGCAGGCGTGGTCCGAACCAGCGGCCGAGCAGGATCGAATTCGACACATTGCCGATCAGCGCGGTGCCGAAACCGACGCAGAGTCCGACGCTGAGCTGGAATTGCCAGAGCTCTTGCGCGCGTGAAGCAACGAGGAATGCGCAACCGAGCAGCGACAGGCCCAGCGCATAGACCACGCGCGGACCCGAGCGGTCGAACAGGCGTCCGACCAGTGGCGCGGTCAGGCCGCTGGCGAGCCAGGTCAGCGAGTAGACCGACACCACAGAGGCGCGGTCCCAGCCGAAATTTTCCGAAATCGGTTTCAGGAAAACGGTGAAGCTGTCGCTAAGGCCGCGCCCGAGCACCGACAGCACGAAGCAGAGCGCGAGCACGTTCAGCGCGACGCGGGACTGCTTCGCCGGCGTTGCAAGCGTGTCGTTCGGAGGCGTGGTCTGCTGGTCCATCGGAAAGATGGGAGCGCGCTTTCCGCACTCCCGACAACCGACAAATGCGAATGCGCCTATGCAGGCTTCAGCAGGACGTGGCGCTTCTTGCCGAGCGACAGTTTCACCACGCCTTCCGGTGTGAGATTGGCCGAAGTCAGCAACATCTTCTCGTCGGTCACGGCGGCATCGTTGACGCGCAGGCCGCCGCCCTTGATCTGCCGGCGCGCTTCGCCGTTGGAAGCGACGAGCTCGGCCTTGACGAAGGCGACGAGCACGCCGACGCCGGCTTCAAATTCGCCGCGCGGAATTTCCACCGTCGGCAAGGTTTCGGCCAGCGCACCTTCCTCGAAGGTGCGGCGCGCGGTCTCGGCGGCTTCGTTCGCTGCATCGCGGCCATGGAGCAGGGCGGTCGCTTCCGTCGCCAGCACCTTCTTGGCCTCGTTGATCTCGCCGCCGGCCAGCGCCGCAAGCTTGCTGATCTCGCTCATCGGCAGGATAGTGAACAGCTTGAGGAACTTGACGACGTCGGCGTCCTCGACATTGCGCCAGTACTGCCAGAAATCGTAGGGCGAGAACTGGTCGGCGTTGAGCCACACCGCGCCCTTGGCGGTCTTGCCCATCTTGTCGCCGGAGGCGGTGGTGAGCAGCGGCGTGGTCAGCGCGAACAGTTGCGGCGTGCCCATGCGGCGGCCGAGATCGACGCCGTTGACGATATTGCCCCACTGGTCGGAGCCGCCCATCTGCAGCCGGCAGCCGGCGCGGCGCGACAGTTCGACGAAGTCGTAGGCCTGGCAGACCATGTAGTTGAACTCGATGAAGCTCATCTCCTGCTCGCGCTCGAGCCGGAGCCGCACCGAGTCCATGGTCAGCATGCGGTTGACCGAGAAGTGCCGGCCGATGTCGCGCAGCATCTCGATCCAGTTCAATTTGGTCAGCCACTCGGCATTGTCGAGCATGATGGCGTCGGAAGGCCCGTTGCCATAGCGCAGCACCTTGGCGAACACGCCGCGGATCGAGGCCTTGTTGGCTTCGATCTCCGCAACCGTGCGCATTGCGCGCGTCTCGTCCTTGCCGGAGGGGTCGCCGACCATCGTGGTGCCGCCGCCCATCAGGGTGATCGGCTTGTTGCCGCTCTGCTGCAGCCAGTACAGCATCATCATGGTGAGGAAGTTGCCGATGTGCAGCGACGGTGCGGTGCAGTCATAGCCGACATAGGCGGTCGCCTGGCCCTTCGCGGCAAGCGCGTCGAGGCCCTCGAAATCGGAGCACTGGTGGACGAAGCCGCGTTCCTGTAAAGTGTTCAGGAAATCCGATTTAAATGCAGTCATTTGTCGGCCAGCCAGCTCATTCTGTTTTACGGTTTTTGCATCAATTTGCGGAACCTTGGCGCTGAGGCTGCCGCAGGCGGACGCGCAGTGGCATTATAGGATGTACTTGTTTGAGACAAGCCGGGGGTTCCCGGCTGGGGCGCTTCCAACATGATGTTAACGGCACTCGGTCTGATGAGCGGTACCTCGCTCGACGGGGTCGACGTGGCATTGATCGAGACCGATGGCCGTCAGATCAAGTCTTTCGGCCCCTCGGGCTATCGGCCTTATACCGAAGGCGAGCGCAGCCTGCTGCGCCAGGCGCTGACGGAGGCGGTTCATCTGTCGCAGCGCGACGCCCGGCCGGGGATTTTGCGGCAGGCCGAGCAGGCCGTCACCACGGCCCATGCCGAGGCGGTCGCTAACTTCACGGCGCAGCACCGGATCTCCGCCCAGGATATCGACATCGTCGGGTTCCATGGCCAGACCGTGCTGCATCGCCCCGAGCGCAGGTTGACGGTGCAGATCGGCGATGCCCTGGCGCTCGCCAAGGTGATCCATATTCCGGTGATGCACGATTTCCGCGCCGCCGACGTCGAGGCCGGCGGGCAGGGCGCGCCGTTCGTGCCGGTCTACCACCGCGCGCTGGTGCAATCGCTGAACCGCGAGGGGCCGATCGTCGTGGTCAATATCGGCGGCGTCTCCAACATCACCTATATCGACGGCACGGACACGCTGATCGCCTGCGACACCGGGCCGGGCAATGCGCTGCTCGACGACTTCATGTTCCGTCAGATGCACCAGCCGTTCGACACCGCCGGCAAGTTCGCCGCGCTGGGCAAACCGGACGAGGCCTGGATCGCACAGGCGTTGAAGCTGCCGTTCTTTGCGCTGCCGCCGCCGAAATCGCTCGACCGCAACGACTTCGCCAGCCTCAAGCTCGGCGCCGTGGCGCCGGCCGACGGCGCCGCGACGTTGACCGCCTTCACTGCCGCGGCCATCGCCCGCGTCGTGCCGCTGCTGCCGAAACGGCCGAAAAGCTGGATCATCTGCGGCGGTGGCGCCTCCAACCTCACGATGATGCGGATGCTGCGCGAGCGGCTGGCGCCGGCGACCGTCGAGCCGGCCGAGGCGCTCGGCTGGGCGGCGGATGCGATCGAGGCGCAGGCGTTCGGCTTCCTTGCCGCGCGCGGCATGAAGGGCCTGCCGCTGAGCTATCCCGCTACCACGGGGGTGCCGATCCCGATGACCGGGGGTATCATCGCGCGACCGTGATTTAGATGCAAATGCATCTACCTTGACAGTTCCATGCCGTTGCATTTAATTCGATGCAGTTGCATTGAACGCGAGGTTCGTCATGGCCGCCCTGAAGCTGATCAGCCACAAGCTCTGTCCCTATGTGCAACGCGCGGTGATCGCGCTGCGTGAGAAGGGCGTGCCGTTCGAGCGGATCGACATCGATCTCGCCAACAAGCCGGACTGGTTCCTGAAGATCTCGCCGCTCGGCAAGGTGCCGGTGCTGGTGGTGACGCGCGACGACGGCAAGGAGGTCGCGCTGTTCGAAAGCAACGTGATCTGCGAGTACATCGAGGAGACGCAGGCGGGGGCGAAGCTGCATCCGGAGAACGCGCTGACGCGCGCCGAGCATCGCGCCTGGATGGAGTTCGGCTCGGCCATTCTCGGCGATCTCTGGGGGCTCGAGACCGCGACAGATGCCGCGGCCTTCGAGAGCAAGCGGCAGGCGGTCGCGGCGAAATTCGCGCGCGTCGAGGCTTCGCTCGGCGCCGGTCCGTTCTTCGCCGGCCAGAACTTCAGTCTGGTGGATGCGGTGTTCGCGCCGATCTTCCGCTATTTCGATTTGTTCGACCAGCTGACCGATCTCGCTGTTTTCACGCACACGCCAAAACTTCGCGCCTGGCGCAGCGCGCTGGCACAGCGGCCGAGCGTACGCAGCGCGGTGTCGCCTGACTATCCGGCGCTGCTGCACGCGTTCCTGGTCGGCCACCGCGCGCATATGCTGAAGCTTGCCGCGTAAGCCATGTCGCACTCGATTGCCTGGATCGCGCTCATCGTCGCCGGCCTGCTGGACGTCGGCTGGGCGATTTCGATGAAATATGCCGAAGGCTATACGCGGCTCGGCTGGACGCTGGTCTCGCTGCTGCTGCTCGCCGCGTTCGTGTTCCTGCTCGGACGCGCGCTGCAGGTGCTCGGCGTCGGCGTCGCCTACACGGTGTGGACCGGCATCGGCGCGGCGGGCACGCTGGCCATGGGCGTGCTGCTGTTCAACGAGGCGCTCAACCCGATGAAAGTCGCAGGGATCGCGCTGGTGCTGATCGGGATTGCCGCGCTGAAGCTGGCGCCGGAATAGGTCAGTGCCGTAGGGACCGTAGCCCGGATGAGCGCAGCGATATCCGGGTTCTTGTCGGCCGCGCCCCGCATGTCGCTTCGCTCATGCGGGCTACAAGGTCGGCAACGTCAGCGTACGTTGGCGAGACGCATGTCGAGATAGCCGGTCACCGTCTCCATCAGCGGCTCGAGCTTGCCGTCGAAGAAGTGGTTGGCGCCGGGGATGACCTGCTGGTCGATCACGATGCCCTTCTGCGTCTTCAGCTTCTCGACGAGCGTGTTGACGTCCTTGGGCGGCACCACGGCATCCTTGTCGCCGTGCACGATCAGGCCCGACGACGGGCAGGGCGCAAGGAACGAGAAGTCGTAGAGATTGGCGGGCGGCGCGATCGAGATGAATCCCTCGACCTCCGGCCGGCGCATCAGAAGCTGCATGCCGATCCAAGCGCCGAACGAGAAGCCCGCAACCCAGCAGGCGCGCGCCTCCGGATTGATCGCCTGCGCCCAGTCGAGCGCGCTCGCGGCGTCAGACAATTCGCCGGTGCCGTGATCGAACGAGCCCTGGCTGCGGCCGACGCCACGGAAGTTGAAGCGCAGCACCGAGAAGCCGCGGTGCGCGAACGCGTAGTAGCACTGGTAGACGATCTGGTGGTTCATCGTGCCGTGGAACTGCGGATGCGGATGCAGGATCATCGCAATCGGCGCGTTCTTCTGCTTGGCCGGGTGGTAGCGGCCCTCGAGGCGGCCAGCAGGGCCGGTGAAAATGACTTCAGGCATTGTGTTCCCTTGATTGCCGCGTTCCCTTGATTGACGTCGATCAATCAACCGGTTGGAGCCATCTTCAGCGACGGTTCGCGAACAGAGCAGCTCGTGATGAAATCGGCGCAGGCACCGCCGCGCGGCACGCTGGAGGCCTTCTAGCATGACGCAAGGGGCAAAAATCAAGGAAATTGTGCCGCTTGGCGGTCGCGAATCCGCGTCGCGTTGCGCGCGTTGCCGACGCGGCGGCGGCGATCCGGATCGACACGGCCGGATTGCTTCGAAGGCTACCTGACGTTTCAGTCTGTCATAATGCTATCGCGCTCGGGGGACCGCGAACGCCGTGTCTCGCCGCAGCAACGCTCCTGCCGCGCGTGAAAAATCTCCCGTGCCGGTGACGTCTGATCTGGTCTCGGTCGTCAACTGTCGTTATGTCGCAGTGAAGGCCGCAACCACGGTGGTTGCCGCGGATAGCTTCATGGCCGATCGCGTCTATCTCGACTGGAATGCCACCACGCCGCTTCGCCAGGAGGCGAAGGCGGCGATGGCTGCGGCGTGGGAATTGATTGGCAACCCGTCCTCAGTGCACAGCGAGGGACGGCGGGCGCGACGGCTGCTCGAGGATGCCCGCAATGCCGTGGCGAAGGCGGTCGGCGGCCGGCCGCAGGACGTGGTGTTTCTGTCCGGTGGGACCGAAGCCAATGCGCTTGCACTGACTCCGGGATTGCGCCGCGCCGCGGGCGCACCGGTGCAGCGGCTGCTGGTGTCGGCGATCGAGCACGCGTCCGTGCTCGCGGGCGGTCGGTTTGCGACGGAGGCGACCGCCGCAATCCATGTCACGCGCGCCGGTGTGATCGATCTCGACCACCTGCGCGCACTGCTGGCCGACGGTCCGCCGGCTCTGGTCTCGGTGATGCTGGCGAACAACGAGACCGGTGCCATTCAGCCGGTGGCTGATGTCGCCGCAATCGTCCATGCGGCTGGCGGGCTGCTGCATGTCGACGCGATCCAGGCGTTCGGCAAGATCCCGTTCGATCTGGCCTCGACGCAGGCCGACCTGGTGACGCTGTCGGCGCACAAGATCGGCGGACCGAAGGGCGCGGGCGCGCTGGTGCTCGCCGAGGGCGTCGAGGGCCTGCAGGCGTTTCTGCGCGGCGGCGGGCAGGAGCTCGGGCGGCGGGCAGGGACCGAGAACATCGCCGGCATTGCCGGGTTCGGTGCGGCCGCCAAGGCCGCGATGGCGGCGCTGAAGGGCGACGCGGCCCGCGTCAGGGGGCTGCGCGACCAGCTCGAGCACGGGCTGCGGCAGACGCCGGACGTGCTGGTGTTCTCCGATGACGTCAAGCGGTTGCCCAATACCGTCCTGTTCACGGTACCCGGAATGAAGGCCGAGACGGCGGTGATCGGGTTCGACCTTGGGGGAATCGCAGTCTCGTCCGGTTCCGCCTGTTCGTCGGGCAAGGTCCAGCCTTCCCACGTGCTGGAGGCAATGGGATACCGTTCGGAGGTGTCCCAGGGAGCGGTGCGGCTCAGTCTTGGCTGGTCTACCACGGAGACAGACGTGGATTTGACCCTCAAGGCTTGGCGAAAGCTCGCCGATACCTTAGTTAAGGGGGGACGACGAAACACAGCTTGAACTGTTCTAAGCGGATTTCGTCATCAAAGCATCGTAAGAGATTTTCGGAACTTGATATCCACCGCGGTCCTTGAAACCGCGAGCGGAGGATTGAATGCCTGCTGTACAAGAGACGGTCGAGCGCGTCCGGCGCATCGACGTCGACCAGTATCGATATGGGTTTGAGACGCTGATCGAGTCCGACAAGGCCCCGAAGGGGCTGTCGGAAGACACCGTCCGCTTCATCTCCGCAAAG
>NZ_JBXEJO010000048.1:0-78239 GCF_056837965.1 Bradyrhizobium ferriligni | reverse complement strand
GAACAGGACCGCGCCGGCGCGCTCGAGCTTTTGATGCCGACGCTGCAGCTCGCCGATCTCTGGCGCGAAAGCGGTCGCTACGACGCCTACGGCCCGGAGATGCTGCGCATCCTCGATCGTCACAAGCGCGAGCTGTTGTACGGGCCGACCAACGAGGAAATGATCACGGAGATTTTCCGCGCCTACATCAAGTCCTACAAGAACCTGCCGCTCAACCTCTACCACATCCAGTGGAAGTTCCGCGACGAGCAGCGTCCGCGGTTCGGCGTGATGCGCGGCCGTGAGTTCCTGATGAAGGACGCCTATTCGTTCGACCTCGACGAGGCCGGCGCGCGGCGCTCCTACAACAAGATGTTCGTGGCCTATTTACGCACCTTTGCGCGGATGGGCCTGAAGGCGATCCCGATGCGGGCCGAGACCGGCCCGATCGGCGGCGACCTCAGCCACGAATTCATCGTGCTCGCGGAGACCGGCGAGTCCGGCGTCTTCATCAACCGCGATGTCCTGGACCTGCCGGTGCCGGGCGAGGACGTCGATTATGACGGTGATCTGACGCCGATCATCAAGCAGTGGACCTCGGTCTACGCCGCGACCGAGGACGTCCACGAGGCCGCGCGCTTCGAACAGGAAGTGCCCGAGGCGAAGCGGCTGAACACGCGCGGCATCGAGGTCGGCCAGATCTTCTATTTCGGCACCAAATATTCCGACACCATGAAGGCGATGGTCGCCGGTCCCGACGGCGTCGACGTGCCGATCCATGGCGGCTCCTACGGGGTCGGCGTGTCGCGTCTGGTCGGCGCGATCATCGAAGCGTGTCACGATGACGCCGGCATCAAATGGCCCGAGGCCGTCGCGCCGTTCCGCGCCGCGATCCTCAATCTCAAGCAGGGCGATGCCGCGGTCGATGGCGCCTGCGAGCAGCTCTATCGCGAGCTCTCGGCGAAGGGCGTCGACGTGCTCTACGACGACACCGACCAGCGTGCCGGCGCCAAGTTCGCCGCGGCCGATCTGATCGGCATCCCGTGGCAGATTCTCGTCGGACCCAAGGGGCTTGCGGACGGCAAGGTTGAAGTGAAGCGTCGCAGCGACGGCTCACGCGACAACATGAGCCCCGCCGACGTGGTCGCGAAGCTCGCGGGTTAAAGTTTATTCACGCCGCGCTGATCGGCGGGGTAATCCGGCCACATTTGGCCCGAATCATGGGATTATCGACAGATGGATGAGACCATGAGCGAGCCAGTCCGTACCCCGCCCTTTGCGCCATTCGAATGGCTGCTGTCCGGACGCTATCTGCGCGCGCGCCGCAAGGAAGGATTCATTTCGGTCATCGCCGGCTTTTCGTTCCTCGGCATCATGCTCGGCGTCGCCACGCTGATCGTGGTGATGGCGGTCATGAACGGCTTCCGCAAGGAGTTGCTGGACAAGATCCTCGGCCTCAACGGACATATTCTGGTGCAGCCGCTGGAATCGCCGCTGACCGACTGGAAGGATGTCGCCGACCGCATCAGCCAGGTGCAGGGCATCCGCCTCGCCGCGCCCGTCGTCGACGGGCAGGGGCTCGGATCGTCGCCGTTCAATGCCGCCGGTGTCTTCATCCGCGGCATCCGCGCCGACGATCTCAACAACCTCACCTCGATCGCCAAGAACATCAAACAAGGCTCACTCGAGGGCTTTGATGAGGGGCAGGGCGTCGCGATCGGTCGCCGCCTCGCCGATCAGCTTTCGCTGCATGCCGGCGACATGATCACGCTGGTTTCACCGAAGGGCGCGGTGACGCCGATGGGCACCACACCGCGCATCAAGCCCTACAAGATCACTGCGGTGTTCGAGATCGGCATGTCGGAATATGATTCGACCTTCGTGTTCATGCCGCTGACCGAGGCGCAGGCCTATTTCAACCGCAACAACGACGTGTCCTCGATCGAGGTGTTCACCACCAATCCGGACAAGATCGAGACCTACCGCAAGCTGGTGACCGAGGCGGCGGGCCGGCCGGTCTTCCTGGTCGACTGGCGGCAGCGCAATTCGACCTTCTTCAACGCGCTTCAAGTCGAACGCAACGTGATGTTCCTGATCCTGACCATGATCGTGCTGGTCGCGGCGCTCAATATCGTCTCGGGACTGATCATGCTGGTGAAGGACAAGGGCCAGGACATCGCGATCCTGCGCACCATGGGCGCCTCGCAGGGCTCGATCATGCGGATATTCCTGATCACCGGCGCATCGATCGGCGTCGTCGGCACGCTGGTCGGTCTGCTGGTCGGCTTGCTGATCTGCTTCAACATCGAAACCATCAGGCAATTCCTGTCGTGGCTCACCAACACGGAACTGTTCGATCCCACGCTGTATTTCCTGTCGAAGCTGCCTGCTGAAATCGATTTTGGCGAGACGCTCGCCGTCGTGATCATGGCGCTGACGCTGTCCTTCCTTGCGACGCTCTACCCGTCGTGGCGCGCCGCGCGCCTCGATCCGGTCGACGCGCTCCGGTACGAATAAGGAGCGCACATGGCTGAGGGGGCGGAAGACACACCGGTCGTCTATCTTCATGACATCAAGCGGGAATACCGGCAGGGCGAAGCGACGCTGACGGTCCTGAACGGCGCCAAGCTCGCGCTGTGGCCCGGGCAATCGGTGGCGCTGGTGGCGCCGTCGGGATCCGGCAAGTCGACATTGCTGCACATCGCGGGCCTGCTGGAGACCCCCGATGACGGCGAAGTCTATGTCGCGGGCACGCCGACCTCGCAGATGTCCGACGTCGACCGCACCCAGATTCGCCGTTCCGATATCGGCTTCGTCTATCAATCGCACCGGCTGCTGCCGGAGTTCTCGGCGCTCGAAAACGTCATGCTGCCGCAGATGATTCGCGGCCTCAAACGCTCCGAAACCGTGAAACGGTCGACCGAGATTCTCTCCTATCTCGGGCTCGGCGACCGCATCACCCATCGTCCGGCCGAGCTCTCGGGCGGCGAGCAGCAGCGTGTCGCGATCGCGCGCGCGGTCGCCAACGCGCCCCGGGTGCTGTTCGCGGACGAGCCGACCGGCAATCTCGATCCCGGCACCGCCGACCACGTCTTCAGCGCGCTGATGCAACTCGTGAAGGCGACCCGGGTCGCGATGCTGATCGCAACCCACAATCTGGATCTCGCCGCGCGAATGGATCGCAGGGTGTCGCTTTCGAACGGACAGGTTGTCGAGCTCGAATAGTGCACCGTCGCGCGAACCGGGTAATTGTTCGCGCGAAGAACGCGCGCTAAGAGCTGGAATTCGGAGCTTTTTTCGCTCTGCTTCACGCGGCCCGGAAAGCGCTTGATCCTCAATAGGCGGGGCGTCTGCCGGGCTGTCTCGGCCGTCGGTCGACCGGCGGTCCGGCATAATAGGGGTTATTGATGCAGATCGCCGCCAGGCCGGACGCCGAGGCCTGGCACTGTGCGATCGACGTGTAGCCGCAATCGGTATCCTCACCGCCCCATCGGTAGTTGGTTTTGCAGACCGGCGAGGTCGAATCGTATTTCTGGGCGCTGGCTGGTGCCGGCGCCGCCAAGGCCAGGAATGCCGGCAACAGTGCCAGAATCAGACTGCGCATCAGAAATCTCCTCGTCGGTCGGGCGCCGGCAATGCCGATACCGAGCGCGCGCGAATAGGCACCCGCGCGCAGCGCTGGATCAACTCACATTCCCGCGCCGGTGTTTGACGGATCGGGGCGTCAGTGGATGAACAGGTCGAGGAAATTGCCCTCACGGCGGTCCCGCGGGGACACGTGAAGATAGGAGCGCGGGTCGTTGTCGCCGGCATAATAGGGGTTGGCGACGCAGTTCTGCCCGATGCCCGAAGCAGTGGCCAGGCACGCCTCATACGATGGATAGGAGCAGTTGCTGAGACCGGGATAGCGGTCGCCCTGAATGCAGAACGGGTAACGCACGCCGACCGCATGTGCGGGCGCAGTCCCCAGCGTTGCGAGTGCGGCCACCGACGCTGCAGCAGCAAGAATCATCGTCCGCATGTGCATTCCTTTTGCTGCGAAGATTCGACCTTGGCGACGATCCAAATCGGACAAGCCGGTTTCGGTCAACACGATCTTGCGCGCAGCTGCGCAGGCGGACCTGAATTGTGAAGATTGTGCGGCAGTTATGTGGCAAAAGTTCCAGGAAGTGCCCGTAATACAGTATTAACTTCAAATTTGAGCGAAGTCGTTTGGCCCTGCCTGTTGCCGCGAAGTTACAGCAATTCCGCCGGGGGCTGCTATGACGGTGTCTCGCGGCCTTGGGGGCCTGTAGAAAAAGTTGGAACGGGAAAATGAAAAAGATTTTGCTTGTCACCGCCAGCATGATCGCGCTCAGCGCGACTGCTGCTTCCGCGGCTGACCTCGCGGCTCGCCCTTACACCAAGGCTCCGCCGCCCATGGTTGCCGCTGTTTATGATTGGACTGGCTTCTACATCGGTATCAACGGCGGTTGGGGCCAGAGCCACGACAACCGTTCGGTCGACGGCTTCGGCGGCGTCGGAAGCTTCGACGCCAACGGCGGCACCGTCGGTGGCCAGATCGGCTACCGCTGGCAGGCCGGCGGCTGGGTGTTCGGTCTGGAAGCTCAGGGCAACTGGGCTGACTTCTCCGGCAGCACCGGCAACCTGGTCGTCCCGGGCGGCATCGTTCGCTCGAAGACCGATGCGTTCGGCCTGTTCACCGGTCAGATCGGCTACGCCTGGAACAACGTCCTGCTGTACGCCAAGGGCGGTGCTGCGGTCACCGATCGCAACTTCCAGTTCCTCAACGCGGCCGGCAATCTGGCGTCCGAAACCGGCTTCGACACCCGTTGGAGCCCGACGGTCGGCGTTGGCCTCGAATTCGCCTTCTCGCAGGGCTGGTCGCTCGGCGTCGAGTACAACCACATCTTCGAAGACACCCATGGCGCGACCTTCGTGACCCCGGCTGGTGTTGCCGTGACCGGCTTCCACTCCGGTGGCGACACCGACATGGTCCTCGGCCGTCTGAACTACAAGTTCGGTGGCCCGGTCATCGCGAAGTACTGATCGCTCGCTTAGTTCAAGCGGCATCGAAAACCCCGGGCTTCGGCCCGGGGTTTTTTGTTGGCCTGGCGGCGCAGCCCGTCGGCCCGGAGCAGGGGATTGGCTTTGCTCCTCCGCTCCGGGATTCAGGTTAGGTTTGATTGGGCGGGGGCTTTCCAATCGAACGGTCAACGCCGCATATTCGGGGCATGACGAACGTGCAGCTTATCTCCGAACTGACGTGCCCATCCTGCGGCCACGTCTCCATCGAGACGATGCCGACCGATGCCTGCCGGTTCTTCTATGACTGCAAGGGGTGCGGCACTCGCCTGAAACCGAAAGCAGGAGATTGCTGCGTGTTTTGCTCCTACGGAACGGTCCCGTGCCCGCCGAAGCAGGCGGGGAATTGCTGCGGTAACTAGCTCGCAGGAGCCTCCGACCAGCTCGCCATCCGGATCGGCGGCGAGACGTCGGCCGGTCTGGAATTAACCACAGAGGTTGGGGTCTCTGGGGCGTTTAGGGGTCATTTTTGCGCCGCAACGATTCGGACGATCTCATCGTCATCGGTGGTCAAGTAACCAAAGGCCATCCACCCGGCGCACAAGCCGAAAATGATCAAGGCAGTTTTTAGCCAGTGGCTCATGGAGCAAATATGCACCCTGTGCCAGCCAATTTCCACCCCGGCCGACTGCCACAATCAAACTGACCCACTACCCAAGCAACGCTGGCAGCCCAGTTTGAGAAGTGAATCGGCACGTCCTGCGCTGAGCGCAGCAAGGCTTCAAACTATCGAGTCGCTGCCACTTCCTGCCACAATTAACCAAGGGAATTCTTTCGGGGGCAGTTTTCAAACTGACCCATTACCGTTGCTTGACTCCTAGAACAAAAAAGGAACAATGTTCTGCATACGTTCCAGTTCAGGGAGGGCGGCTATGTTGAAGATTTTCGTGCAGGAAGCTGCAGCGCTGGCATCGATCACGCTGTTCGTCGGGATGATCGCGGTGTGGGCCCAGCTGATCACCCAGTTCTGAAAATGTGCCCGCGGGGACTGGGGCATAGCCGGCGGCATGGTTTGCCCTTGGGGAAAAGCGGGAGGACTTGCCGCCACGCCGCGTTCGGCGTGGACTTGGCAGGGTTCAGGCCCCACGATGGGATCGCGAGTCGGGTCTGACGCTTTCGAGTTCCGGCCCAGGCGCTCGCTCCATCCCTGACCCAAGAGCTTCCGTAAGCAGCCATGCCGAATGCCGGATTCGTTCATCTTCACGTTCATTCCGCCTATTCGCTGCTGAAGGGCTCGATCAAGATCGCCAAGCTGGGCGAGCTCGCGAAGGCCGACCGCCAGCCGGCGCTGGCGCTGACCGATACCGACAACATGTTCGGGGCGCTGGAATTCTCCGACAAGATGGCCGGCTACGGCATCCAGCCGATCGTCGGCTGCGAGCTGGCGGTGGATTTCGGCGACGTCGATCCGAATACGCGGAGCATCCTTGCGACGACGGGCCCGGCGCGAATCGTGCTGCTGGCGGCGCGCGAGCGCGGCTACCGCAGCCTGATGCGGCTGAACTCGCGGGCGTTCCTGGAGACGCCGGTCAACCAGACCCCGCACATCAAGTTCGATTGGCTCACCGACGACGCCGAAGACCTGATCGCGCTGACCGGCGGCCCCGACGGGCCGATCGCGCTGGCGCTCCGGGCTGAACAGGCGGCGCTGGCAACCACCCGCTGCGAGCGCCTGGCCAGCCTGTTCGGCGATCGCCTCTACATCGAGTTGCAGCGCCACGGCGCCGACAAGGAACGCCGCACCGAGGGCGGCCTGATCGACCTCGCCTACGGCAAGGGCCTGCCGCTGGTCGCGACCAACGAGCCGTATTTCGCCAGCAATGACGACTACGAATCGCATGACGCGCTGCTCTGCATCGCCGGCGGCCACCTGATCGCCGAGACCAACCGCGAGCAACTGACCCCGGATCACCGCTTCAAGACCCGCGCGGAAATGGCGGTGCTGTTCGCCGACATCCCGGAGGCGCTCGCCTCGACGGTGGAGATCGCCGAGCGCTGCTCGTTCCGGCCGAAGACCCGCAAGCCGATCCTGCCGTTCTTCACGGTGGGGGCCGCCGCCAGCGCCGATGCCGCCGCCGACGAGGCCGCCGAGCTGAAACGCCAGGCCGAGGAGGGGCTCGCGAATCGCCTGCGGGTGCACGGTCTCTCGCCGGGAATGACCGAGGAAGACTACAGCAAGCGGCTTGCGTTCGAGCTCGACGTCATCACCCGCATGAAATATGCGGGCTACTTCCTGATCGTCTCCGACTTCATCAAATGGGCGAAGGCGCAGGGCATTCCGGTCGGACCGGGCCGCGGCTCCGGCGCGGGCTCGCTGGTCGCCTGGGTGCTCACCATCACCGACCTCGATCCGATGCGGTTTGCGCTGCTGTTCGAGCGCTTCCTCAATCCCGAACGCGTCTCGATGCCGGACTTCGACATCGACTTCTGCCAGGATCGCCGCGGCGAGGTGATCCAGTACGTGCAGGAGCGCTACGGCCGCGACCAGGTGGCGCAGATCATCACCTTCGGTACGCTGCAGGCGCGCGGCGTGCTGCGCGACGTCGGGCGCGTGCTGCAGATGCCTTATGGGCAGGTCGACAAGCTGACCAAGCTGGTGCCGCAGAATCCCGCAGCCCCGGTGACGCTGGCGCAGGCGATCGAGGGCGAGCCGAAGCTGCAGGCGTTCCGCGACGAGGATCCGGTGGTGGCGCGTGCGTTCGATATCGCGCAGCGCCTCGAAGGTCTGACGCGCCACGCCTCGACCCATGCCGCCGGCATCGTGATCGGCGACCGGCCGCTGAGCGAGCTGGTGCCGCTCTACCGCGATCCGAAATCCGATATGCCGGTCACCCAGTTCAACATGAAATGGGTCGAGCCGGCGGGCCTCGTGAAATTCGACTTCCTCGGCCTGAAGACGCTGACCGTGCTCGACGTCGCGGTGAAGCTGCTCAAGCAGCGCGACGTTGATGTCGATCTCGCGACGCTGCCGATCGACGATGCGCCGAGCTATCAAATGCTGGCGCGGGGCGATGTCGTCGGCGTGTTCCAGGTGGAAAGCCAGGGCATGCGGCGCGCGCTGATCGACATGCGGCCGGACCGCTTCGAGGACATCATCGCGCTGGTGGCGCTGTATCGCCCGGGCCCGATGGCGAACATCCCGACCTATTGCGCGCGCAAGCACGGTGACGAGGAATCGGAATATCTGCATCCGATCCTGGAGCCGATCCTGAAGGAGACCTTCGGCGTCATCATCTATCAGGAACAGGTGATGCAGATCGCGCAGCAGATGGCGGGCTACTCGCTCGGCCAGGCCGACCTGCTGCGCCGCGCGATGGGCAAGAAGATCCGCGCCGAGATGGACAAGCAGCGCGACATCTTCGTCGCCGGTGCGATGAAGAACGGCGTGGCGAAGGGCCAGGCCGAGACGATCTTCGAGCTGCTCGCCAAGTTCGCCGACTACGGCTTCAACAAGAGCCACGCGGCCGCCTATGCGCTGGTGTCGTACCACACCGCCTATATGAAGGCGCATTACCCGGTTGAGTTCCTCGCCGCGTCGATGACGCTCGAACTCAACAACACCGACAAGCTCTCCGAATTTCGTTCCGAGGCGCAGCGGCTCGGCATCAAGGTCGAGGCGCCCAACATCAATCGCTCCGGCGCGACCTTCGAGGTCAGCGACAACACGATCTACTACGCGCTCGCGGCGCTGAAGGGCGTCGGCATCCAGGCGGTCGAGCAGATCATCGAGGAGCGCAACAGGAAGGGCGCCTTCACCTCGCTCGCCGATTTCGCAGCAAGGGTGAGCCCGCGCGCCGTCAACAAGCGGATCATCGAGAGTCTTGCGGCGGCCGGCGCCTTCGACACGCTGGAGCCGAACCGCGCGCGCGTCTTCGCCGGCGCCGATGCGATCCTCGCCGCCTGCCAGCGCAGCCATGAGGCGGCGACCTCGGGCCAGAACGACATGTTCGGCGGCGCGGCGGATGCGCCGAGCATCATGCTGCCGCAGATCGAGCCGTGGCTGCCCGCGGACCGGCTGCGGCGCGAATACGACGCGATCGGCTTCTTCCTGTCGGGCCATCCGCTCGACGATTACGCGACCGCGCTGAAGCGGCTGCGCGTGCAGTCCTGGGCGGAATTCTCGCGCGCGGTGAAGACCGGCGCCACCGCGGGCAAGGTCGCGGCAACCGTGGTGTCGCGCATGGAGCGGCGCACCAAGACCGGCAACAAGATGGGCATCATGGGCCTGTCGGACCCGACCGGCCATTTCGAGGCGGTGCTGTTCTCGGAGGGCCTTGCGCAATACCGCGACGTGCTCGAGCCGGGGGCGGCCGTGCTGTTGCAGCTCGGGGCCGAATTGCAGGGCGAGGACGTGCGGGCGAGGGTGCTGCACGCCGAGCCGCTGGATCACGCCGCGGCCAAGACGCAGAAAGGCCTGCGCATCTTCGTGCGCGACACCAAGCCGCTGGATTCAATCGCCCGCCGCCTCAACATGCCGGAAGCCGCGCCCGCCCCGGGCGGCGGCGCAAAGGCACCGGCCGTGAAGCCGGCCTCCGCGCCGCCACCGGCGGCAGGGGCCGATGGCGACGTCTCGCTGGTGATGATGCTGGACCTCGAAACCGAGGTGGAGATGAAGCTGCCCGGCCGCTACAAGGTCTCGCCGCAGATCGCCGGCGCGATCAAGGCGGTGGCGGGCGTGGTCGACGTGCAGACCCTCTAAAGGGAGGTTTCGGGCGCCAAACAGGGCCATTTCGGCACGATTTGGGCCCGGCCGGCCGGTGTAACCGGCCGTATTTCCTTGCTTCTCGCGCAAATCGCGCTATATAGCGCGCCATCTCACACGGAAACATGGCTCTCAAGGCCGTCCGGTGGCAACCGGGCCATTCAGGCACGTTTGCTCACACGTTTCCGGAGGAACCAACCGGAGAATTAGATCTATGTCGCTGCCCGAATTCAACATGCGTCAGCTTTTGGAAGCTGGCGTTCACTTTGGCCATCAGGCCCACCGCTGGAATCCGAAGATGCAGGATTACATCTTCGGCGCCCGCAACAACATCCACATCATCGACCTCGCGCAGACCGTGCCGATGCTGCACCGTGCCTTGCAGGCGGTCAGCGATACCGTCGCCAAGGGCGGCCGCATCCTGTTCGTCGGCACCAAGCGCTCGGCCCAGGACGGCGTTGCCGACGCTGCCAAGCGTTCGGCGCAGTACTTCGTCAACTCGCGCTGGCTCGGCGGCACGCTGACCAACTGGAAGACGATCTCGGCCTCGATCAAGCGCCTGCGTCATCTTGACGACGTGCTGTCGTCGGGCGAAGCCAACTCCTACACCAAGAAAGAGCGGCTGACGCTGCAGCGCGAGCGCGACAAGCTCGACCGTTCGCTCGGCGGCATCAAGGACATGGGCGGTCTTCCCGACATGATCTTCGTGATCGACACCAACAAGGAAGACATCGCGATCCAGGAAGCCCAGCGGCTCAACATCCCGGTCGCCGCGATCGTCGACACCAATTCGGACCCGAAGGGCATCACCTATGTGGTGCCGGGCAATGACGACGCCGGCCGCGCGATCTCGCTGTATTGCGATCTCGTGGCGCGCGCCGCCATCGACGGCATCTCGCGCGCTCAGGGCGATTCCGGAATCGACATCGGCGCGTCGGCGACGCCCGTGCAGGAAGACCTTCCGGCGGCTGCGCCGTCCGGCTTCCAGGGCCTCGCCGGCCCGCGCGGCACCGCCGACAACCTCAAGAAGCTCACCGGCGTGTCCGGTGCGATCGAGAAGAAGCTCAACGACCTCGGCATCTTCCACTACTGGCAGCTCGCCGAGCTCGATCACGACACCGCGCACAAGATCGGCGAAGAAGTCGGTCTGCCGAGCCGTGCCGACGCCTGGGTCGCCCAGGCCAAGACGCTCGCCGAAGCGGAATAAAGGTTACGCGGCGTGGCCGGGTCTCGCCCGGCCGCCGCTTCTATTCCACGAACAACGATTTCCCTGTCGCAGACAGCGGCGCCATCGGGCGCCGCGGTTTCTGTACAGGCAAGAAGGACATTGAACGATGGCAACGATCACAGCAGCGATGGTCAAGGAGCTCCGCGAGTCGACCGGCGCGGGCATGATGGATTGCAAGGCGGCGCTGACCGAGAACAACGGCGACATGCAGGAAGCGCAGGATTGGCTGCGCAAGAAGGGCCTCTCCAAGGCCGCCAAGAAGGCCGGCCGCGTCGCGGCCGAGGGCCTGATCGGCGCGCTGACCTCCGGCACCAAGGGCGTGCTCGTCGAGGTCAACTCGGAGACCGACTTCGTTGCGCGCAATGAGCAGTTCCAGGGCCTGGTCAAGATGATCGCCCAGGTCGCGCTGCACAATGGGGCCGATGTCGAGACCATCAAGGCGGCCAAGGTCGGCGACGTTACCGTCGAGACCGCGATCTCCGACGCGATCGCGACCATCGGCGAGAACATGACGCTGCGCCGCGCCGCTTCGCTCGAGGTGAGCAAGGGCGTGGTGTCGAGCTATGTCCACAACGCGGTCGTCGAGGGCGCTGGCAAGATCGGCGTGATCGTGGCGCTGGAGTCCGCCGGCAAGGCCGACGAGCTCGCGGTGCTCGGCCGCCAGCTCGCCATGCACGTGGCGGCGGCGAAGCCGCTGGCGCTCGACCCGGCCGGGCTCGATCCGGAGACCGTCAAGCGCGAGAAGGACGTGCTGGCCGACAAGTACCGCCAGCAGGGCAAGCCGGAGAACGTCATCGAGAAGATCGTCGATTCCGGCCTGAAGACCTACTACAAGGAGGTCTGCCTGCTCGATCAGGCCTTTATCCACGACAGCGGCAAGTCGGTTGCCCAGGCGGTGAAGGAAGCTGAGGGTAAGGTCGGCGGGGCGATCAAAATCGCTGGCTTTGTGAACTATGCTCTCGGTGAGGGAATCGAGAAGCAGGAGAGCGACTTCGCCGCCGAAGTCGCGGCCGCCAGCGGCAAGAAGTAACCGCTGACACCAGAGGGCCTCCGGCGCTTTGCGCCGGAAGCCTGCCTGCGCGGGATAGGAAAGCGATCGCATCATGGCTGAGCCGATCTATCGTCGCGTGGTGATCAAGCTGTCCGGCGAATATCTGGCCGGCTCCCACGGTTTCGGTATCGATCAACCGACGGTCGATCGCGTCGCCGACGACCTGATCGCAGCCCGCAAGCTCGGCATCGAGGTCGCCGTCGTGATCGGCGGCGGCAACATCGTCCGCGGCGTCGAGGTGTCCTCGCGCGGCGTCTCCCGGCCGACCGGCGACACCATGGGCATGCTTGCCACCATGATGAACTGCCTCGCGCTGGAGGCGGCGATCGAGCGCAAGGGAACCCCGGCGCGGACCCTGTCGGCATTCGTGATGCCGGAAATCTCCGAGCTGTTCACCCGTAGTGCAACGCACAAATATCTCGCCGAGGGACGCATCGTTCTGCTCGGCGGTGGAACCGGCAACCCGTTCTTCACGACCGACACCACCGCCGTGCTCCGCGCGGCCGAAATCGGCGCGCAGGCGGTGCTGAAGGCCACCAATGTCGACGGCGTCTACAGCGCCGATCCGAAGAAGGACCCCAAAGCCAAGCGCTTCGACCGCCTGACCCATTCGCAGGCGATCGAGGGCGGCTACAAGGTCATGGACGCGACCGCTTTCGCGCTTGCCCGCGAGACGTCGCTGCCTATCATCGTGTTCTCGATCGCGGAGCCCGGTTCGATCGGTGCGATTCTGCGCGGTACCGGACACGGCACGGTCGTCGCCGGCTGATGCCGCGCCTCCGGGCGTCGACAGCCGGTTTCTAGGGAAGGGAGAACGTCATGGCCGCACCTGGTTTTGACATCAACGACGTGAAGCGCCGCATGCAGGGTGCCACACAATCGCTCAAGCACGAGCTCGGCGGTCTGCGCACCGGCCGTGCTGCGGCCTCCATGCTGGAGCCGGTCCAGGTCGAGGCTTACGGCTCGCATATGCCGCTCAACCAGGTTGCGACCATCAGCGTGCCCGAGCCGCGCCTGCTCTCGGTGCAGGTCTGGGACAAGACGATGGTGAAGGCGGTCGAAAAGGCGATCGTCGATTCCAATCTCGGCCTGTCGCCCGCGACCGAAGGGCAGGTGTTGCGCTTGCGGATTCCCGAGCTCAACGAGGAGCGCCGCAAGGAGCTCGTCAAGGTCGCGCACAAATACGCCGAAGCGGCCAAGGTCGCCGTGCGCCACGTGCGCCGCGACGGTCTCGACGTGATCAAGAAGCTCGAGAAGAATCACGAGATCTCCGAGGACGATCAGGAGCGCCTGTCGAACGAGGTGCAGAAGGCGACCGACGGCATGATCGCCGAAATCGATCAGCTGCTCGCTGCCAAGGAAAAGGAAATCCTGACGGTCTGAAGG
This sequence comes from Bradyrhizobium ferriligni, assembly GCF_056837965.1. Classification (NCBI taxonomy): domain Bacteria; kingdom Pseudomonadati; phylum Pseudomonadota; class Alphaproteobacteria; order Hyphomicrobiales; family Nitrobacteraceae; genus Bradyrhizobium; species Bradyrhizobium ferriligni. The sequence goes on along the minus strand of NZ_JBXEJO010000048.1, from coordinate 64,808 downwards.
CGCTACGGAAACAGCCGATGTCGAACGCCGCCGCCCCAGCAACTGACGGACCGGATCGCTCCGGCAGTCCGTTGCATGTGGCTGTCATCATGGACGGCAACGGGCGCTGGGCCAAGTCGCGCGGCCTGCCGCGCGTCGAGGGCCACCGCCGCGGCGTCGAGGCGCTGCGCCGCGTGGTGCGTGCAGCCCATGAACTCGGCATCGTCTATCTCACGATCTTTTCCTTCAGCTCGGAGAACTGGTCGCGGCCGGCCAGCGAGATCGGCGATTTGTTCGGCCTGTTGCGCCGCTTCATCCGCAACGATCTGGCGACGCTGCACCGCGATGGGGTGCGGGTGCGCGTGATCGGCGAGCGTGACGGCCTCGACGCCGACATCTGCGCGCTGCTCAACGAAGCCGAGGAGCTGACCAGGAATAACGACAAGCTCAACCTCGTGGTCGCCTTCAACTACGGTTCGCGCGCGGAGATCGCTTCCGCAGCGCGGCGCCTTGCGCGCGAGGTCGCCGAAGGCAAGCGCGACGCCAGCTCCATCGATGCCGACACGCTCGGGCAATATCTCGATGCGCCCGACATCCCGGATCCGGATCTGATTATCCGCACCAGCGGCGAGCAGCGTCTGTCCAACTTCCTGATGTGGCAGGCCGCCTATAGCGAGCTCGTGTTCGTGCCGATTCACTGGCCGGATTTCGACAAGGCGGCGCTCGAAGGCGCGATTGCGGAATACGGCAAGCGCGAGCGCCGGTTCGGCGGGCTCGCTGCGAAAACCGGATCGTGACCGAGGGCGAGGCCGCGCCGGCGGCAGCAAACGAACAGGGGTCGCGCAATCTCGCGATGCGCGTGATTGCTGCGCTGGTGCTGGCGCCGGTTGCGATCGCGCTGGCCTATATGGGTGGCGTCGCCTGGTCGCTCCTTGTGACATTGGCGGCGGCCGGATTGTTCGCGGAATGGCTTGTTGTCACCGGACTCGGACGCGAGCTCCGGATCCTGGTGCCCGGTGTGATCGCGTTGCTGCTCGCCGGACTGTGCCTGATGGCCGGCCGTATCGATGCGGCCCTGATCGTGCTCGCCGTCGGTGCGGTTGTTGTGGCATTGACGTCGGGCGCGCGGCGGAACTGGGCCATTGCGGGATTGCTCTATGCGGCAGGGGCCGAGATCGCGTCGGTCCTGCTGCGCCTCGACACGGCGAAGGGCTTTGCCGCGCTGATGTTCGTGTTGCTGATCGTGTGGGTCACCGATATCGGCGGTTACTTCGCGGGCCGCAGCATCGGCGGGCCGAAGCTCTGGGTGCGGGTCAGCCCGAAGAAGACGTGGGCGGGCGCGGTTGGCGGCTTCGTGGCGAGCCTGCTGGTCGCTGCCGGCTTTGCCGCCTTTGAGATCGGCTCGACCGGTCCGCTCTTGATGCTCGGCGCCGTGTTGTCTGTGGTCTCGCAACTCGGCGATCTCTTCGAATCCGCGGTGAAGCGGCGGTTCGGCGTGAAGGATTCGAGTCACATCATTCCCGGTCACGGCGGCCTCCTGGACCGCCTGGACGGATTTGTCGCGGCCGTCATTGTGGCGGCGATTTTCGGCTTTCTCCGTGGTGGCGCCGATGGCGTCGGGCGCGGTCTTATGGTTTGGTGATGAGATGAGCGCAGTTCCGTTGCGTAACAACAAGGCCGCGGCGGTGTCCGCCGTGCGGACCGTGACCGTCCTCGGTGCCACCGGCTCGATCGGCGACAGCACCATGGATCTGCTGCGCGGCGCGCGCGACCGCTACCGGGTCGAGGCGCTGACCGCGAACAGCAATGTCGAGGGCCTCGCCAAGCTGGCCAAGGAATTCGGCGCGCGGTTCGCCGCCATTGCCGATCCGGCGAAGCTTTCGGAGCTGAAGGACGCGCTGGCTGGAACCCGGACCGAATGCGGGGCCGGGGAGAGCGCGATCATCGAGGCGGCCGCGCGGCCCGCCGATTGGGTGATGGCGGCGGTCAGCGGCGCGGCCGGGCTGAAGCCGGCGCTTGCCGCGGTCGATCGCGGCGCCACCGTCGCGCTCGCCAACAAGGAATGTTTGGTCTGCGCCGGCGATATCTTCATGGAGCGGGCCAAGAAGGCCGGCGCCTGCATTCTGCCGGCGGACTCCGAGCACAATGCGCTGTTTCAGGCGCTGGCTTCCGGCAATCGCGAGGAACTGACGAGGGTGATCATCACCGCGTCCGGCGGGCCGTTCCGCACCTGGGCCCCCGCCGACATCGAGCAGGCGACGCTGGAACAGGCGCTGAAACATCCCAATTGGAGCATGGGGCAGAAGATCACGATCGATTCCGCGTCGATGATGAACAAGGGTCTCGAGGTGATCGAGGCGTCCTATCTGTTCGCTCTGACGCCCGATGAAATCGACGTGCTGGTGCACCCGCAGTCGATCATCCACGGCATGGTCGAGTTCTCCGATCGCTCAGTGGTGGCCCAGCTCGGCACGCCCGATATGCGGATCCCGATCGCGCATTGCCTCGGCTGGCCCGACCGCGTCGTCGGCCCGTCCGCCAAGCTCGATCTCGCCAAGATCGGACAGCTCACCTTCGAAGCGCCGGACTTTGAACGCTTCCCGGGGCTGCGGCTGGCATACGAGGCGCTGCGGATGGGGCACGGCGCGACGACGGTCTACAACGCCGCGAACGAGATCGCGGTCGCCGCGTTTATCGCCGGCAGGATCAAGTTCGGCGCGATCGCCCGGCTGGTCGAGGCGACGATGAACGATTGGATCAAGTCAGGGAATCAGCCACCACTGCGCTCGGCGGATGATGCGATTTCCGTTGACCATATCGCGCGAAATAAAGCTGCCGCCCTATTGCCTCAAATTGCCTTAAAGGCAACCTAGAGGGTTGGGGGCGGAGCCTTTGGCTCTTGTCGAGGGAAATCGAATGCCCGAGTATTTTATTCATAGTATCAATGCGTTGAGTCATGGGCTTCTCGGTACCATCGTTCCCTTCCTCTTCGTCCTGACCATCGTCGTCTTCTTCCACGAGCTCGGCCACTTCCTGGTCGCGCGCTGGGCTGGCGTGAAGGTGTTGACGTTCTCGCTGGGCTTCGGGCCGGAGCTCGCCGGCTTCAACGACCGGCATGGCACGCGCTGGAAGATCTCGGCGATACCGCTCGGCGGCTACGTCAAATTCTTCGGCGACGACAGCGAGGCTTCGACGCCGTCCAACGAGACGCTCGCCGCCATGACGGCGGAAGAGCGCGAGGGCAGCTTCCATCACAAGTCGGTCGGAAAGCGCACCGCCATCGTTGCGGCCGGCCCGATCGCCAATTTCATCCTGGGCGCCCTGATTTTCGCGGGCATGGCGCTCTACTACGGCAAGCCGAGCACGATCGCCCGGGTCGACGGCCTGGTGGCCGAAAGCGTCGCCGCGAACGCCGGCTTCAAGGTCGGTGATGTCGTCGTGGATATCGACGGCAGCGCGATCCAGAGCTTCGCCGACATGCAGCGGATTGTAGCCTCGAACGCCGGTTCAGAGCTTGGGTTCAAGGTGAAGCGCGATGGCGCGATCGTCGCGCTCAAGGCGACGCCGGCGCTCAGGGAGGTCAAGGACCCGTTCGGCAATGCCCACCGAATCGGCGTGCTCGGAATCGAGCACAAGGCTCAGGTCGGCGAGGCGACCAGCGCCTCGGTCGGCGTGCTGGAGGCCCTGAAGATCGGCGTCGAGCAGGTTTGGTACATCATCTCCAGCACGTTCAAGTTCCTGGGGTCGCTGTTCGTTGGAACCGGCAATCCGGCCGAGGTGAGCGGGGTCATTGGAATCGCGAAGCTGTCGGGGCAGGCCGCGAGCGCCGGGTTCCAGTTCGTGATCAATCTTTGCGCCATCCTGTCGGTCTCGATCGGCCTGCTGAACCTGTTTCCGATCCCGCTTTTGGATGGCGGACACCTGCTTTTCTACAGCGCGGAGGCGCTGCGGGGACGTCCGCTGTCGGAGCGGACGCAGGAGGTGGGTTTCCGAATCGGGCTAGGTTTGGTTCTGATGCTGATGGTGTTTGCGACGTATAACGACATCCTCAGGATCGCCGGGTCCTGAAACGGGCTTTTTTGTGGCGTTGCCAATGGGCAACGTCTTGGAACGAAAATGGAAATGTTCAGCTCTAGTAAGTTTGCCCCCTTGGCAAATTTGGTTACAAGCTGAGCGGCAGGTTGGGAATCTGTCGGGTCGTTGGGGAACGATCTGGCATCGTTAAGATAAGGGCGCGTTGCGCATGATGTTTGGAATGCGAGTGAGGGGGGGGCTGTTCGCCGCCTTGGTCATGTTCGCCGCGCCGGTGGTTGCCACCTTGGCGACCGTAGCTGTGTCTGTGCCGGCGTCGGCGCAGACCGTCGATTCGATCACGGTGGAGGGGAACCGCCGTGTCGAGCTTGAAACCATCCGCTCCTACTTCCATCCCGGGCCGGGCGGTCGGCTGGGCCAGGCCCAGATCGACGACGGCCTGAAGGCACTGATCGAGACCGGCCTGTTCCAGGACGTCCATATCGACCAGCGGGGCGGGCGCCTCGTCGTGGTCGTGGTCGAGAACCCGGTGATCGGCCGCGTTGCCTTCGAGGGCAACAAGAAGATCAAGGACGAACAGCTCACCGCTGAAGTGCAGTCCAAGCCGCGCGGCACGTTCTCGCGCCCGATGGTCCAGTCGGACGCCCTGCGCATCGCCGAAATCTACCGCCGGTCCGGCCGCTATGACGTGCGGGTCAACCCGCAGATCATCGAGCAGCCGAACAACCGCGTCGACCTGATCTTCGAGGTCAATGAAGGCGTGAAGACCGGCGTCCGGTCGATCGAGTTCATCGGCAACAGCGCCTATTCGGCGTCCCGTCTGCGCGACGTCATCAAGACTCGCGAATCGAACATCCTGAGCTTCCTCGGCGGCAACGACGTCTACGACCCCGACCGGGTCGAGGCCGATCGCGACCTGCTGCGTCGCTTCTACCTCAAGAACGGCTATGCCGACGTCCAGGTCGTGGCCGCGTTGACCGAATACGATCCCGACAAGAAGGGCTTCCTGGTTACCTTCAAGATCGAGGAAGGCCAGCAGTACCGCGTCGCGTCCGTCAACTACACGTCGTCGATCGCAACGCTCGACCCGAACGCGCTGCGCACCTACTCGCGCGTCAATGTCGGCTCGCTCTACAATGCCGAGGCGCTGGAGAAATCGGTCGAGGAGATGCAGATCGAGGCATCGCGCCGCGGCTACGCCTTCGCGGTGGTCCGGCCGCGCGGCGATCGCAACTTCGACAATCACACGGTGTCGATTACCTTTGCGATCGACGAAGGCCCGCGCACCTATATCGAGCGCATCAACATCCGCGGCAACAGCCGTACCCGCGACTACGTGATCCGCCGCGAGTTCGATATCTCGGAAGGCGACGCCTACAACCGTGCGCTGGTCGATCGTGCCGAGCGTCGGCTGAAGAACCTCGACTTCTTCAAGACGGTGAAGATCACCACCGAGCCGGGCTCCTCCAGCGATCGCGTCATCCTGATCGTCGATCTCGAGGAGAAGTCGACCGGCGACTTCTCGGTGTCGGGCGGTTACTCGACCACCGACGGCGCGCTGGCCGAAGTCAGCGTCTCCGAGCGCAACCTGCTCGGCCGCGGCCTGTACGCGAAGGCGTCGGTGACCTACGGCCAGTATGCCCGCGGCTACTCGCTGTCGTTCGTCGAGCCCTATCTGCTCGACTACCGCGTCGCGCTCGGCCTCGACCTCTATCAGCGCCAGCAGCTGTCCAACAGCTACATCGCGTACGGCACCAAGACGCTGGGCTTCAGCCCGCGGCTCGGCTTCAGCCTGCGGGAAGATCTGTCGCTGCAGCTGCGCTACTCGATCTACCAGCAGGAAATCACCCTGCCGTCGACGCTGAACAACTGTAACAACGTGCCGCTCCTGCCGGATGGAACGCCCAATCCCGCGTTCAATCCGAGCCCGGCCTATGCGAACCTGAACGGAATCAGCCTGGTGTCGACCAATGGTCTCGGCTGCTTCTTCGACGGCGAAGCCTCGCTGCCGGTCCGCAAGGAGCTGGCGGGCGGCAAGACCCTCACGTCGGCGCTGGGTTACACGCTCAACTACAACACGCTCGACAACAACAAGAACCCGACCGACGGTCTGATCGTCGACTTCAAGCAGGACTTCGCCGGTGTTGGCGGTGACGTCAGCTACATCAAGACCGCGATCGACGCGAAGTACTACACCCCGCTGGTCTCCGACATCGTCGGCGTGATCCACGCCCAGGGCGGCATCCTGAACAAGCTCGGGACCTCGGATCTGCGCATGCTCGATCACTTCCAGATGGGCCCGAACCTGGTCCGCGGCTTCGCGCCGAACGGTATCGGTCCGCGTGACATCAACCCGTACGGCACCATGGACGCCATCGGCGGCACCAAGTACTGGGGTGTGTCGGCGGAACTGCAGATGCCGTTCTGGTTCCTGCCGAAGGAAGTCGGGCTCAAGGGCGCGGTCTATGCCGACGCCGGCGGCCTGTACGATTACCAGGGCCCGACCTCGTGGGCGGCGACCGGCGAAGTCAACGTGCCCGGCTGTATCAGGCCGACGAACAATCCGCCGTCTCCGGGTACGTGCCTTGGCCTGAGCTACGACGACAGCAAGGTTGTCCGTACCTCGGTCGGTGTCGGCCTGATCTGGCAGTCACCGTTCGGCCCGCTGCGCTTCGACTACGCGGTGCCGCTGACCAAGGGTGCGTTTGACCGCACGCAAGAATTCCGGTTTGGCGGCGGTACGACGTTCTAAGACCGATTGCCAACCGGACTGCGACGGATGGAATGGCGCAGCCGATCTTCTACAAGAGTCCTCCTTCGTCATCGCTGGCTGAAATAGCCGCGCTGACGAAGGCGCAACTGGTCGACCCCGAAAGGGGCGCGCTTCAGATCAGGGGGCTGGCCTCGCTCGACGAGGCCGGTCCGATGCATCTCGCCTTTTTCGACAATCTGAAATACGCCGACCAGCTTGCTGCGACCAAGGCCGGCGCGTGTCTGGTCAGCCCGCGCTTCGAGGCACAGGTGCCGAAGGGCACTGCCGTGCTGCGGGCGGCGAAGCCGTTCCAGGCGTTCGTCGAGCTCGCCCGCGAATGGCACGCCGATGCTCTGCGGCCGCAATCCTGGTTCGACACCGAGGGCATCGCGCCGTCGGCGATCATCGATCCCACCGCGCGCCTCGAGGATGGCGTCATTGTCGATCCGCTGGTCGTGATCGGCCCGCGGGTCGAGATCGGCTCGGGCACCATCATCGGCGCCGGCGCGGTGATCGGGGCCGACGTCAAGATCGGCCGCGACTGCAATGTCGGCGCGAAGACCACCATTCAGTTCGCGCTGATCGGCAACAACGTCCTGATCCATCCCGGCTGCAATATCGGCCAGGACGGCTACGGCTTCATCTTCTTCGGGCCGGCCGGCCATGTGAAGGTGCCGCAGACCGGCCGCGTGGTGATCCAGAACAATGTCGAGGTCGGCGCCGCCTCGACCATCGACCGCGGTTCCCTGCGCGACACCGTGATCGGCGAGGGCACCAAAATCGACAACCAGGTCCAGATCGGCCACAATGTGACGATCGGCCGGCACTGCCTGCTGGCGGCCCAGATCGGGCTCGCCGGCAGCCTGACCATCGGCGACAATGTCGCGCTCGGCGCCAAGGTGGGCATCAACAACCACCTCAAGATCGGCGACGGCGCCCAGGTGACGGCGATGAGCGCGGTCAAGGACGACATCCCGGCCAACGGTCGGTGGGGCGGGCATTTCGCCAAGCCGACCAAGCAGTGGTTCAGGGAAATTATCGCAGTGGAGCGTCTGGTGCGCGACAACGAAGCCAAAGGCAAGGAACAGGAGTGATGGAGGAGGCACCGGTCAAATTCGAGCTGGTGGATATCAACGATATCCTGAAGACGCTCCCGCATCGCTTTCCGATGTTGCTGATCGACCGGGTGATCAAGATCCGCACCGACTACAGCGGCATCGGCATCAAGAACGTCACCTTCAACGAGCCGCCGTTCCAGGGCCATTTCCCGGACCGTCCGGTCTACCCCGGCGTCATGATGATCGAGGCGATGGCCCAGACCGCCGGCGTCATCGGCATCAAGTCGGTCGAGGGCACCGAGAAGCCGCGCGCGGTGTATTTTCTCACCATCGACAAGTGCAAGTTCAGGAAGCCGGTGATGCCCGGCGACACCATCGAGTATCACATGCGCTCGCTCGGCCGGCGCAAGACGATGTGGTGGTTTCACGGCGATGCCAAGGTCAACGGCCAGGTCGTCGCCGAGGCCGATGTCGGTGCGATGCTGACGGATTAGGCCGCGCCGGGCTCACGACGTTGTGCAGGTGTAGCGGCCGTCCGCGCCCGCGATCCGCAGGACGCGATTGAGGAAGACGCCCATCGACGGTGCGTTCATCAGCGCGTCGTAGGTTTCGGCGGGGACGCCGCAATAGTGCTGGTAGCTGCCTCTGACCGCGACCAGCAGCGCGCGCTGATCCGCCCTGTAGCAGACCCGCTGGACGATCGTGCTGCGGTTGATGTCGCGGCATTCGAAGCTCGAGAGATCGACCGTCGTGCTGTTGCCGAGATCGACCGTCTCCGGGCCGACTGGCGCAGAGAGCAGGCTGAGGATCAGCGCGGCGGCCCGGACCATGATTGGTTGCGACCTTCTCGTTTGCAACAGGCGGTCATGATACGTCACTGGACAGGGCGGGCAAAGTCGCGCTAACGACCGCCCCAATCGACAGCCTGGCGCCTCGATAGCACCTTGGCGCCATTAACGAATTCCGGACCGAAACTTCATGAGCATGATCGACCCGACTGCGCGGATTGCCGATGGCGCTGTGATCGGGGCCGGCACCGAGATCGGTCCATACTGCATCATCGGCCCCAATGTCGTGCTTGGCGAGAACTGCAAGCTGATCGCGCATGTTACGATCAGCGGGCATACCAGGATCGGCTCCGGCTGCATCATCTCGCCGTTCGCGGCGCTCGGCGGGCCGCCGCAGGATCTCAGCTATCGCGGCGAGCCGACCCGCCTCGAAGTCGGCGAAGCCTGCACCATCCGCGAGGGCGTGACGATGAATGTCGGCACGGTCAAGGGCGGCGGGCTCACGCGCGTCGGCGATCACGGCTTCTTCATGAACAACAGCCACGTCGGCCACGACTGCATGGTCGGCAATGGCGTGATCTTCGCGACGTCGGCGACACTCGGCGGCCACTGCGAGATCGGCGACTTCGTCTATATCGGCGGCCTGTCGGCCGTGCACCAGTTCACCCGCGTCGGCTCGCAGGTGATGATCGGTGGCGTCTGCGGCGTACGCGGCGACATCATCCCGTTCGGCCTCGCCAACGGTCAGTACGCGGTGCTCGAAGGACTCAACATCATCGGCATGCGGCGCCGCCAGTTCACCAAGGCGCGACTGGCGACGGTGCGCGCGTTCTATCAAAAGCTGTTCCACGGCCCCGGCATCTTCGCCGAGCGGCTGGCCTCGGTGCAGCCGCTCGCCGGCGAGGATCCCGCGATTGCGGAAATCCTGGCCTTCATCGAGGGCGGCAAGCTGCGGCCGCTCTGCCTTCCCGCCGATACCGATTGAGCAGGGGATGGCCGCCAGCATGACGTCCGCGGCTCCCTCGCTTTCCTCGCCGGTCGGCGTCATCGCCGGCGGCGGCGCCATGCCGTTCGCGGTCGCCGAGTCCCTGGTTGCGCGCGGCATCACACCGGTGCTGTTCGCGCTGCGCGGCGCCTGCGATCCGGCGCGCGCGCAGCGATTTCGTCACCGCTGGATCTCGGTCGGCCAGCTCGGGCGGGCGACCCGGCTGTTCCGCGACGAAGGCTGCCGCGATCTGATCTTCATCGGCACCCTGGTGCGCCCCGCGCTGTCGGAGATCCGGCTCGACTGGGGCACGCTGCGCCTGCTCGGCCACGTCGTGCGCGCATTTCGCGGCGGCGACGATCATTTGCTGTCGAGCGTTGGCCGCATTCTCGAGCAGCAGGGATTCCGCATGGTCGGGATCAAGGATGTCGCGCCCGATCTGCTGATGCCGGAGGGTGCCGTGACGCGCGCGGCGCCCGACAGCACGGCGCTCGCCGATATCGCGCGCGGACGCGGCGTGCTCGACGCGCTCGGCCCGTTCGACATCGGTCAGGCGGCCGTGGTGATCGACGGTCATGTGGTGGCGGTCGAGGATATCGAGGGCACCGACGGGCTGCTCGCGCGCGTCGCGCGGCTGCGCGCCGAGGGCCGCATTCGCGCCAAGGCCGGCCGCGGCGTGCTGGTGAAGGCGCCGAAGAGCAGGCAGGATCTGCGCTTCGATCTGCCGACCATCGGCCCGCGGACGGTAGAGGGCGCGGCAGCAGCCGGTATCGCCGGCATCGCCGTGATCGCCGGCAATACGCTGGCCGCCGAGCCGCAGGCTTTGGTCGAGGCCGCCGACGCCAGGGGCCTGTTTGTCATCGGACTGGCGGGCTGATGCAGGTGCGCGGTCCCAGCAGCGCTCGCAAGATCTTCCTCATCGCGACCGAGGAATCCGGCGACCGCCTCGGCGCGGCGCTGATGCAGGTGCTGCGCCAGCGCCTCGGCGATGCCGCGCAGTTTTCCGGCGTCGGTGGCCAGGCGATGGCTGCTCAGGGCATCGCCCCGCTGTTTCCGATCGAGGAACTCTCGATCATCGGCTTTGCCGCCGTCGTGAAGCAATTGCCGAAAATCCTGCGATTGATCCGGCGCACAGCCGATGCCGTGCTCGCCGACGCGCCTGACATGCTCGTCATCATCGACAGCCCCGATTTCACCCACCGCGTCGCCCGTCGTGTCCGCGCCCGCAACCCGAACATTCCGATCGTCGATTACGTGTCGCCGTCGGTCTGGGCCTGGCGGCCGGGCAGGGCGCGCGCGATGCGACGCTATGTCGATCATGTGCTCGCGCTGCTGCCGTTCGAGCCGGAGGAATATCGCAAGCTGCAGGGACCGCCATGCAGCTATGTCGGCCATCCCCTGACCGAGCAGCTCGTCTCGCTGCGGCCGAACGAGGACGAGCAGAAGCGGCGCGATGCGCAGCCACCGGTGCTGCTGGTGTTGCCCGGAAGCCGGCGCAGCGAGATCAGGCATCATCTGGCGCTGTTCGGCACGGCGCTCGGCCAGCTCAGCAAGCAAATGCCGTTCGAGCTCGTGCTCCCCACCATGCCGCATCTCGAGGCGATGGTGCGCGAAGGCGTCGCGTCGTGGCCGGTGGTGCCGCGGCTCGCGATCGGCGAGACCGAGAAGCGCGCCGCGTTCCGCGTCGCCCGCGCTGCGCTCGCGAAGTCGGGCACGGTGACACTGGAGCTCGCGCTGTCGGGCATTCCCATGGTGACGGCCTATCGCGTCGGCGCCGCCGAGGCGTTCATCCTGCGCCGCGCGATCCGAGTGTCCTCGGTGATCCTCGCCAATCTCGTGATCGGCAGCGATATCATTCCCGAGTTCCTGCAGGAGGACTGCACACCGGACAAGCTCGCGGCGGCGCTGGGCGACGTGCTTGCGGATTCGCCCGATCGTCTGCGGCAGCTCGTGGGGTTCGCGACGATGGACGGGAAGATGTCGACCGGCGACCAGCCGCCGAGCGTCCGCGCCGCCGACATCGTGCTGGCGGAGATGGGCCGCCGTTCGGCCTAGCCAATCGATCGTGTCCGAGTTCAGTGGCGACATACCGCCGCAACGATCCAGCTTGCGCCGAATATTTAGATCGTACTAATATTAGCAATAGCTAATATTGATACGGAGCTCGCCATGAAGATCGACCCTGTCGCCTATGTCGGAGCCGTCATTCGCGAAGTCGCCTTCCGGGAACGCGACGGCAAGCCGGCGCGGGCGGTGATCGCGACCCGCAGCTACGACACCGACATCGCCGATCTCTGGGATGTGCTGACCAACCCCGAACGCATTCCACGCTGGTTCCTGCCGATCTCGGGCGACCTGAGGCTTGGCGGGCGCTATCAGTTCCAGGGCCATGCGGGCGGCGAGATCACGACGTGTGAGCCGCCGCGCCGGCTTGCCGTGACGTGGGAGTCCATGGGCACCGTCAGCTGGGTTACCGTCACGCTGGCCGAGAATGGCCCTGACGCCACGCGCCTGGAATTGGAACACCTCTCGGTGATCGAGGGCGACTTCTGGGACCGCTACGGAGCCGGTGCGGTCGGCGTCGGCTGGGATCTCGCGCTGCTCGGGCTCGCGCTCTATCTGGCCATGCCGCCCGGCGAGGAATTCGACCGCGCCGCCGCGTCGGCGTGGCCAGCCACCGACGACGGCAAGGAATTCATCCGCCGCTCCAGCGAGGACTGGTGCCGGGCCTCGATCGCGGCGGGCACCGAGGAGGCTGCGGCGCGCAGATCAGCCGCAAATACCACGGCGGCCTATTGCGGCGAGCCGGAGCCGGGGAGCGGAGGCTAGAGCATGATCCGGAAAAGTGTGAAGCGGTTTTTCCTCGCGACAAACGCGAAGCGTTTGCGCGGAGATCATGCTCAAACAAAGAGCTAAAGCGGGATGACGATGCAATCTCATCGCGCTCTAGCGACCTTGCACGCCTTCGACATCCTCGGCGATCCCGTCCGCCGGCGCATCCTGGAACTATTGGCGACCGGGGAGCACAGTTCGGGTGACGTCGTTGCGGTCGTGCAGCGCGAGTTCGGCATCACCCAGTCGGCGGTCTCGCAGCAATTGCGGATCTTGCGCGACGCCGGTTTCGCGTCGGTGCGCGCCGACCGCACGCGCCGCATCTACGCGGTCGAGCCGGCGCGGCTGCGCGAGGTCGACGACTGGCTCGACCGGTTCCGGGCGTTCTGGCTGCCGCGCCTTGACGCGATCGCGACCGAAGTCGCGCGGGGCAAACGAAAACGGCGCCATCAGGAATGATGGCGCCGTTCCGGATTCCCTTCAGTGATGCAGCTTACTTGCGCTTGTCGATCTGCACATAGTCGCGGCGCGCGACGCCGGTGTAGAGCTGGCGCGGACGGCCGATCTTCTGCTGCGGATCCTCGATCATCTCGCTCCACTGGCTGATCCAGCCGACGGTGCGGGCGACCGCGAACAGCACGGTGAACATCGAGACCGGGAAGCCCATCGCCTTCAGCGTGATGCCCGAATAGAAGTCGACGTTCGGGTAGAGCTTGCGATCGATGAAGTAGGGATCGCTGAGCGCGATCTTCTCGAGCTCCATCGCGACCTTGAGCATCGGATCGTCGCCGTGGCCGGTCTCCTTCAGCACCGCGTGACACATCTTCTGCATGATCTTGGCGCGCGGATCGTAGTTCTTGTAGACGCGGTGGCCGAAGCCCATCAGGCGAACTTCGCTGTTCTTGTCCTTCACCTTGGCGATGAAGTCCGGAATGTTTTCGACCTTGCCGATGCCGTAGAGCATGTTGAGCGCGGCCTCGTTGGCGCCGCCATGCGCCGGGCCCCACAGGCAGGCGATACCGGCCGCGATGCAGGCGAACGGATTGGCGCCCGAGGAGCCGGCAATGCGCACCGTCGAGGTCGAGGCGTTCTGCTCGTGGTCGGCGTGCAGGATGAAGATCTTGTCGAGCGCGTCGGCGAGCACCGGATTGATCTTGTAGTCCTCGCAGGGCACCGCGAAGCACATGTTGAGGAAGTTCTCGGCAAACGAGAGCGAGTTCTTCGGATACACGAAGGGCTGGCCGACGGTGTACTTGTAGGCCATCGCCGCCAGCGTCGGCACCTTCGCGATCATGCGCATCGAGGCGATCATGCGCTGACGCGGATCGTTGATGTCGGTGGAGTCGTGATAGAACGCGGCCAGCGCGCCGACGGCGGCGACCATGATCGCCATCGGATGAGCGTCGCGTCGGAAGCCCTGGAAGAACCGCGCCATCTGCTCATGCACCATCGTGTGATGGATCACGCGATGGTCGAAGTCCTTCTTCTGCGCCGGGGTCGGAAGATCCCCGTACAGCAGCAGGTAGCAGGTCTCGAGGAAGTCGCCGTGCTCGGCGAGCTGCTCGATCGGATAGCCGCGGTATTCGAGCACGCCGGCGTCGCCGTCGATGTAGGTGATCTTCGACTGGCAGCTGCCGGTCGAGGTGAAGCCGGGGTCGTAGGTGAACACCCCTGCCTGGCCGTAGAGCTTGGCGATGTCGATGACATCAGGCCCAACCGTGCCGCTCAGGATCGGGAAATCGTAGTTCTTGTTGCCGATGGTGAGTGTGGCTGTCTTGCTGGATTTTGCGTCCATCGTGATATCCCCGATGAATTCGTTGCGAAAACCGACCTTGCCCAGTCGCTAAATTGCGGCCCATGGCGGGGCGGAACGGCTTGTGGAGAAAGCGTCCGGGATTGGGTAGCTCATTGCCATGTGCGCTGCAAGATGGACCCTGGAGGGGGTCCATGCAGGATCACGCCGCCTGGTCGGCGAGGCGGGCAAGGCACTCCTGGCGTCCCAGCACGGCCAGCACGTCGAATATGCCCGGCGACGTTGTACGTCCGGTCAGCGCCACCCGCAGCGGCTGGGCGACGGCGCCGAGTTTCAGGTTGTTCTGCTCGGCGAAATTCCGCATCGCGGTCTCGGTGGTTTCCGCCGTCCAGTCGTTGACGGCTTCCAGCGCGGTGCGCAGGCGGCCGATCAACGCGCGCGTTTCCGGCGTCAGCAGCGCCGCCGCTTTCGGATCGAGCGCGAGCGGACGATCGGCGAAGATGAAGTAGGCGCCCGCGATCAGCTCGATCAGCGTCTTGGCGCGCTCCTTAAGGCTCGGCATCGCCCGCAGCAATTGCGCGCGGGTGGTGTCGTTGAGCTTGGCCTTCAGCGCGGCGCCCTCGGGAGCATAATCCAGCACGCTCTCGAACTGGGTCACGAGGGATTGATCGTCGCTCTGCCGGATATAGTGACCGTTGAGGTTCTCCAGCTTGGCGAAATCGAACCGCGCCGCAGAACGGCCGATGCCCGAGAGGTCGAACGCGTCGATCATCTCCTGGGTCGAGAAGATCTCCTGGTCGCCATGGCTCCAGCCGAGCCGGACGAGGTAGTTGCGCAAGGCGGCCGGCAGGTAGCCGAGCGCGCGGTAGGCATCGACGCCGAGCGCGCCATGGCGCTTCGACAGTTTCGAGCCGTCGGGACCGTGGATCAGCGGAATGTGGGACATGCTCGGCAGTTCCCACTCCAGCGCGTCGTAGATCTGCTTCTGACGCGCGGCGTTGATCAGGTGGTCGTCGCCACGGATGATGTGAGTGACGCCCATGTCGTGGTCGTCGACCACGACCGCGAGCATGTAGGTCGGAGTGCCGTCGCCGCGGAGCAGGACGAGGTCGTCGAGGTTCTCGTTCTGCCAGACCACGCGGCCCTGCACCTGGTCCTCGATCACGGTTTCGCCGGTCTGCGGCGCCTTGAGCCGGATGGTCGGCTTGATGCCACCGGGCGCGGAGGCCGGATCGCGGTCACGCCACAGGCCGTCATAGAGGCGGGTGCGGCCCTCGGCGCGCGCCTTCTCGCGCATCGCGGTGAGCTCTTCCGGCGAGGCATAGCAGTAATAGGCGCGCCCGGCGGCGAGCAGGCTTTCGGCGACCTCGCGATGGCGGGCGGCGCGGCTGAACTGGTAGATGACCTCGCCGTCCCAATCGAGCTCGAGCCATTTCAGGCCGTCCAGGATGGCGTCGATCGCCTCCTTGGTCGAGCGTTCACGGTCGGTGTCCTCGATCCGGAGCAGCATCTTGCCGCCGAGCTTCCTGGCATAGAGCCAGTTGAACAGCGCGGTACGGGCACCTCCGATATGGAGGAAGCCGGTCGGTGAGGGGGCGAAGCGGGTAACGACGGGTTTGGTCATGATCGAGCGAGACGTATGCGGGAACGGCCGTGGTGTATAACAGGAACCGGACATAACTAAAGCCCCGGTTGACCTTTTGCCCGCCAAACCAGACTTGAAACCGGGGCTTGAAACCAGGCTTGGCCGAACGGCGCGAATTTGGCAGAAGGTTGAGCTGACTCCTCCAGGGAACCCTTTGATGACGACTGACACGACGGCAGAGGCAGGGCGCGACTTCATCCGCGACATCGTCCAGGCCGATCTCTCCTCCCACAAGCACAACCGGATCGTGACCCGTTTCCCGCCGGAGCCGAACGGCTACCTGCATATCGGCCACGCCAAGTCGATCGCCCTGAATTTCGGCATCGCGCAGGAGTTCGGCGGCCAGTGCAATTTGCGCTTCGACGACACCAATCCGACCAAGGAGGAGCAGGAGTACATCGACTCCATCCAGGCCGACGTCCATTGGCTCGGCTACGACTGGGGAGCCAACCTGTTCTTTGCGTCGGACTATTTCGAGCGCCTGTACGATTGGGCCGAGGGCCTGATCAAGGCCGGCTATGCCTATGTCGACGATCAGTCGCAGGAGGAGATCCGCACGTCCCGTGGCACGCTGACCGAGCCCGGCAAGAACTCGCCGTTCCGCGACCGCTCGGTCGAGGAGAACCTCGACCTGTTCCGCCGCATGAAGGCCGGAGAGTTCTCGAACGGCGCCCGCGTGCTGCGCGCCAAGATCGACATGGCCGCCGGCAACATCAACCTGCGCGACCCCGTGCTCTACCGCATCCTGCACGCCCACCATCCGCGCACCGGCGACAAATGGTCGATCTATCCGAGCTACGACTACGCGCACGGCCAGTCGGACGCGATCGAGGGCATCACCCATTCGATCTGTACGCTGGAGTTCGAGGATCACCGCCCGCTCTATGAGTGGCTGCTCGACAAGCTGCCGGTGCCCTCGAAGCCGCGCCAGTACGAAATGGCACGGCTGAACCTGACCTATACGCTGCTGTCCAAGCGCGTGCTGACCCAGCTCGTCCGCGACGGCCACGTCTCGGGCTGGGACGATCCGCGCATGCCGACCATTGCCGGCTTGAAGCGGCGCGGCGTGCCGCCGGCGGCGGTGCGCGAATTCATCAAGCGCATCGGCGTCGCCAAGGCCAACAGTGTGGTCGATGTCGGCATGCTCGAATTCTGCATCCGCGAGGAGCTGAACCGCACGGCGCTGCGCCGGATGGCGGTGCTGCGGCCGCTCAAGGTGGTGATCGAGAATTATCCGGAAGGGCAGGTCGAGGAGATCGAGGCGATCAACCATCCCGACAATCCGGAAGCCGGCACCCGCAAGATCGCGTTCGGCCGCGAGCTCTATATCGAGCGCGACGACTTCATGGAGAATCCGCCGAAGAAGTTCTACCGCCTCTCGCCCGGCAATGAGGTGCGGCTGCGCTATGCCTACTTCATCAAGTGCACGGGCGTGGTGAAGAACGACGCCGGCGAGATCGTCGAACTCCGCGCCACCTACGATCCCTTAACCAAGGGCGGCAACGCGCCCGACGGCCGCAAGGTCAAGGCGACGATGCACTGGTTGCCGGCGGCGCAGTCGAAGCCGGCGGAGATTCGCATCTACAACCAGCTGTTCGCCAATCCGAGCCCGAACGCGGCCGATTTCGCCGCCGACCTCAATCCGCAGTCGCTCGAAGTCCTGAAGGATGCGCGCGTCGAGCCGGCGATCGCCGCGAGCAATTCGTCCGACCCGATGCAGTTCGAGCGGCAGGGCTATTTCGTGCGCGATGCGGATTCGACGCCGGACCGGCTGGTGTTCAACCGCACCATCGGCCTGCGCGACACCTTCGCCAAGGAAGTCGGCGGCAAGGGCTAGCGCAGTTCCGCGCGGACAAGCAGACGGGGGGATCGATGCCTGATGAATCCGACGAGATCGCCTCCGCCATCATCGCCAGATGGTCGGCGGGTTTCAGCAGGCTCGATGCGAATGCGTTAAGCGCGCTCTATTCGAAGAGCGCGTTCTTCTTCGGCTCGAACCCGACGCTGTATCGTGGCCGCGACGGCGTCAAAGCCTATTTTGACGGTCTGCCGCGCTGGCGCGCGCCGCGCGTTCAGTTCAGCGATGTCAGGGCAGAACGGGTCAATGCCGAACTCGTCAACATGGCGGGCATCGCGTCATTCTTCCTTGACGGCGATGCGCCCTCGCTCGCCGTCAAGATCACCTGGGTGATCGCGCGCGAGGACGGCGACTGGAAGATCGTCTGCCACCACGTCTCGTCGCAGACGCCATTGATCTAGATGTCGTAGTACAAATGGAACTCGTAGGGATGAGGTCGCAATCTGATGGGATCGACCTCCTTCTTCCGCTTGTAGTCGAGCCATGTTTCGATCACGTCGGCGGTGAAGACATCGTTGCGCAGCAGGAATGCGTGATCGCGTTCGAGCGCGTCCAGCGCCTGATCCAGCGACCCCGGCGTCGACTTCACCTCCTTCGCCTCGGCGGGCGGCAGGTCGTAGAGGTTCTTGTCGATCGGGCTGCCCGGGTCGATCTTGTTGCGAATTCCGTCGAGGCCGGCCATCAGCATCGCGGCGAAAGCCAGATAGGGATTGCAGGAGGGATCCGGCGAACGAAATTCGACACGCTTGGCCTTCGGGTTCGGCGAATACATCGGAATGCGGCAGCAGGCTGAACGGTTGCGCTGGGAATAGACCAGGTTGATCGGAGCCTCATAGCCCGGCACCAGACGCCGATAGGAGTTCGTGGTCGGGGCGCAAAGCCCGCACAATGCCCAAGCATGGGTCAACAGGCCGCCGATATAGTGGCGGGCGAGCTGGCTCAGTTCGGCATAGTCGCCCCTGTCGTAGAACAGATTGGTCTCGCCCTTCCACAACGACTGATGAACGTGCATTCCGGAAGCGTTGTCCTCGAACAGCGGTTTCGGCATGAACGTTGCGGTCATGCCGTTCTGGCGGGCGGTGTTCTTCACCACGTATTTGTAGATCATCAGATTGTCCGCCATGCGCGTGAGCGTGGTGAAGCGCATGTCGATTTCGTTCTGCCCACCGGTCGCGACTTCATGGTGATGGGCTTCGATCTGGATGCCCAGCTGTTCCATGGTCAACACCATTTCGGTACGGAGCGCCTGCATGCTGTCCGTCGGGGGCACTGGAAAGTATCCCTCTTTCGGGCGTGGCTTGTGTCCCAGGTTGGGCGCTTCGTTTGTGCCCGTGTTCCAGCTGCCTTCACCGGAATCGATGTCGTGGAAAGCGTAGTTGATGCCCTGTCCGTAGCGCACGCTGTCGAACACGAAGAACTCGGCCTCTGGACCGAAGTAGCTGGTATCGGCGTGGCCCGTGGCCTTCAGGTGGGTTTCAGCTTTTTGGGCGATGTAGCGGGCATCGCGGCTATAGGATTGACCGGTCACGGGGTCGCGGATGTTGCAGATCAATACCAGGGTGGATGAAGGGGAATATGGGTCGAGGAAAGCCGTGGTCGGGTCCGGGACGACCAGCATGTCGCTTTCCTGGATTTCCTGAAAGCCGCGGATCGATGAGCCGTCGAATCCAATCCCTTCGCTGAGGGCGTCTGCGCTCGCCGCGCTCGGCGGGACGGAAAAATGTTGCCATACCCCCGGCAGGTCGGTGAAGCGCAGATCGATCATCTGCACTTTCTCGTCCTTGATTGCCCTCACGAGATCTTCGGCTGTTGCGCATGTCGGTAACATGGCTTCACTCCTGTTATTGGAGAGCCGCGTCGTTGAGATTGTGCTGCCGTTCAGCCGCTGCGAGGCGGCTTGAGGCAGATCCTGCTCCACGTTCTGCGCTGCGAGCTGGCAGCCTCAGCTTTGGTGCGGACCGCGCATCAGCTTCATGGCGTCTTCGATATGCCGCCAGGTTCTGGCCAGCTCGGCTTCGCCTTTTGCTTCAAGCTCGATGGCGTTTTGGGCAGCTTCCGCAATGGCCTTGGCGCCATGTGCCTCGAGCAACTGCCGCGCATAGTTGTGGATTTCGATTTCTCGCATGGCGTCATACTCCTCTCGTCCTCAGCGCAACCGCAAATACCGGTCGGGCCGCGAACCGCAGACGTTGACACCTGGTCAAGCGCCCGCAGTGTGCATCTTGCTGCGGCGCGATTGCAAGAGCGCTTTCCGGGCGGCCGGACGGCAGCATGGTCGTCGGCTCGCGGATCGGCAGCGGCAACACATCGCAGGTCGGACTGATGCTTTTTTGACCGCGCCGCACCATGTCTTCGGAAGAAGGAGGTGAGGATCATGCGCATTCAACACTGGCAGGATGCTGCCAGCCTGTTGGTTGGCGTCTGGCTGGTTGCATCGCCGTTTGCACTGGGCTTCTCCGGGGCAGCTCTCTGGATCTCCATCGCGCTCGGATTGGGCGTCGTGCTGTTCGCCCTCGAGGCATTCATCATTCCGTCCTATCTGGAGGAATGGGGCGAGATGCTGATGGGGTTGGCTCTGGTGGTGGCACCCTGGACGTTCAGCTACCAGCCGGGATCGGTCACGACGAGCAGCGTGCTCGCGGGCATCGTGGTGATCGTACTCGCTTGCTGGGAGCTGACGATGGATCGTGATTTCGCCACCTGGTGGCACGATCGCTGGCATCACCGAGCTGGCTGAGAGGCGGCTGATTGAGACGTTGGCCTGACCGCCAACCCAAGGCGGCCGGGGAGGTTGGAACTGCGTAGTGCCGGATCCCCTCCGTGTCGCTTCGGCGTAACGCGGATGCAGGTTCTACAGAGACATCACGCCAGAGACGGCGAATACCGGACGATCCAGAAGCATCGTCCCGCACGCGCTGGACGGCGGCCACGGCTCCTGCTGCAGCGGTAGAGCGTTTTCGAGCGGAGTGGATGCCGGTTCGCGTAAAGAAAGCGCGTCAAAGCAAGATTCTGGAGCCCCGTTCCGATCCCATCGGACGGGGCTCTAGTCTAGTCGCCCGTCAGCAAGGTGACTCCGTCACGATGCGGCTTTCGCCTCGATCTGCTCCCAGATTCTGGTCTTGCGTGTCTCGGGCATGATGAAAACCGCGATCACGAAGCACACCGCGGGAACGACGATCGGGTAGATCAGCGCGTAGCCGATGCTGCCGGTCGCTGCGAAGGCGGCTGATGTGATGAAGGGTACCAATCCGCCGCCCCAACCATTGCCGATATGATACGGCACCGAGACCGATGTGTACCTGATCCTGGCCGGGAAAAACTCCGCCAGAAACGCGCCGACCGGCCCGTACACCATCCCGACGTAGCAGACGAGGATGAAGATGATGAAGACGGCGACCGGATAGTTGATGTGTCCCGGCTGCGTGACCATGCCGAGCCACAGATACAGCGGATAGTAGGTGATCGCCGCAAGCAGCATGCCTCCGAGGATCACGGATTTGCGGCCGATCTGATCCGACAGCCAACCAAAGAAGATCAGGCTCGGCGTTGCGATCAACAGTGCGGTTCCCACGATGTAGGCCGAGGTCACCGCATCGACCTTGGAGACCTGCTGCAGGAAGTACAGTGCCCAGAATTGACCACTGTACCAGACCACGCCCTGTCCAATCAGGACGACGATCGCGATCATGATGTACTTGATGTTGGAGCTGAGGAATGCTTCCCGCCAGGGATTCCTGGTCATCTGTCCGCGTGCCTTGATCTCCTGGAAAATCGGCGTCTCCTGGAGCTGGAGGCGGATGTAGATGGCGATGGCCACCAGCAGGAACGAGACCAGGAACGGTACGCGCCACGCCCATGCGTCAAAGGCCTGATTGCCGGCCCAGGTTCGGGTCAGAACGATTACGGCCAGCGACACCACGATCCCGAGCGTCGGCGAGGTTTGTAGCCAGCCTGTGTAGTAGCCGCGGTGGTCATCCGGAACATGCTCGGCGACATAGGTGATGGCGCCGCCATATTCGCCGCCCAGGCAGAGACCCTGGATCATCCGCAAGCCGAACAGAACGAATGCGGCCGTCAGGCCGATCGATTCATAGGTTGGGATGAGTCCGATCGCGCCCGTTCCCAGGCCCATTCCGCTCAAGGTAACAAGGAATGTATATTTGCGGCCGACCCGATCGCCCATCCATCCGAACAGGAAGGCCCCCAGCGGGCGGATCAGGAATCCCGCAGTGAACAGCGCGATCGTGCTCAGCAGGGCTGCGACGGGGTGGGATTGCTCAAAGAACTTGACCGACAGAACCGCGGCCAGGCTGCCAAAAATATAAAAGTCGTACCATTCAATGATGTTTCCCACTGATGCAGCAACAATCACGCGACGAAAATCACTCGGTACTTGAATTGCCATGTGCTGCTCCTCTCAAATGCAAACGCTACGCCTCGCGTTTTTTCAGCGATCTGTCCGCTCGCGGAGTGCGCATGGTGCACGGCGTTACAGGCGAGATTTTGCGAGTTCGTCCGCAACGCCTGATCTCAGGGGAGTTGTGGCCACCTGAGAGGAGCTCCAGCGGCCTTCAAGTGCCGCGAGCCGTCACTGCCTCATCCCTGTCTCTTTGGGAGTGGAGGCATCAGGACAGTCTAATCCCAACGGGATCGGTATCTTATGAGACTTTCGGCTCGATCGATTTGACGCAGGCGGCAGCTGTGGTCAGGCGCGAGGTCGGCAAGGCGCTGGACGATCCAGCTACCCGGGGCGCTGCCGGTCCGTATTCTGCATCCGTTCCGCTAGTCGGGTGACGGGGCCATCCGCTAGCCTGCCGCCCGGCAGGGATCGCAAGCGGAATGGCGGAGCAGGGCACGACGCCGGGCGGCAAACGCGGCTACGCGGGGACATGGCCGCCGCGCGCGGCTGCGCCGGTCGGCGGCTTTCTCCCGGCGCGCGTCGGCATCTGGAAGCCTTTCGTCGAGACATTGCGGCAATGGGCGCGCGCGGAAGCGGGGGCGGGCCGGTTGTTGCCGTGGGTGCCGGTGGCGTTCGGCACCGGCATCGCCTTCTATTTCGCGGCCGAGCACGAGCCGGTGCTGTCGGTCGCGGCCACCGTCGCAATCCTGCTCTGCCTGCTGGCGCTGCTGCTGCGGCGGCGCAGCGTGTTTCCCGTCATCGCGATGCTGGCCGCGGTGGCCGCGGGCTTTGCGACGGCGACCTGGAAGACGGCGCGCGTTGCTCACACGGTGCTGGCGCGGCCGATGTTCTCGGTGGCGCTGACCGGCTTCGTCGAGACGCGCGACATCCGCGAGAAGACCGATCGTTTCGTGCTGCGCGTGGTTTCGATGGAGAGCCCGCGCGACATGACGAAGCTCGATCGGGTCCGGCTCTCGGTCAAGAAGGGCACCGCGCCCGATGTCGGCAGCTTCGTCGAGTTGAAGGCGCGGCTGTTGCCGCCGCTCGGGCCGCAGCGCCCGGGCTCCTACGATTTCGGACGAGACCTGTATTTCCAGGGCATCGGCGCCTCCGGCTTCGTGATGGGCGCGGTCAGGACCAGGGAGCCGCCTGCGACCGGCGGCTTTGCGCTGCGCTACGCCGCCTTCATGCAAGGCCTGCGCGACGCCATCGACGCGCGTATTCGCACCACGCTCGACGGCGACCAGCGCGCGATCGCAACCGCGCTGCTCACCGGCCGGCGCGACGCGATCTCGACGCCGGTCAACGATGCGATGTTCATCTCGGGGCTCGGCCATGTGCTGTCGATCTCCGGCTACCACATGGCCGTGGTCGCCGGCGTCGTGTTCTTCGCGGTGCGCGCGCTGCTCGCGCTGTTTCCGGCGCTGACGGCAGGGCATCCGATCAAGAAATGGGCCGCGGTGGCCGCGCTGCTCGCCGCGGCGTTCTATCTGTTGCTGTCGGGCGCGGAGGTCGCGACGCAACGGTCGTTCTTCATGACCGCCGTGGTGCTGCTCGCCGTGATCGTCGACCGCCGCGCGATCACCTTCCGTACGCTGGCGGTGGCAGCGCTGATCGTGCTCGCGATCGCGCCGGAGGCGCTGGTGCATCCCAGCTTCCAGATGTCGTTTGCCGCGACGCTCGGGCTGGTGGCGCTGGTGCAGATCGGGCTGCCGAACCTATTCGCGTCGCCCGACCATTCGGCGACCGCTCGGGTTGCACTGTGGGGCGGGCGTGAGCTCACGATGCTGATGCTGGCCTCGCTGGTGGCAGGGCTTGCGACGACGCCCTACGCCGCGTTCCATTTCCACCGCGTGACGCCCTACGGGCTGCTCGCCAACCTCGCGGCGATGCCTGTCGTGTCGGCGGTCGTGATGCCGGCCGGCCTGCTGGGGCTCCTCGCCATGCCGTTCGGCTTCGACGGCGTGTTCTGGGCGATCATGGGTCTTGGCATCGACTGGATGATTTTGGTGACGCAATGGGTCGCCGCACTCCCGGGCGCGGTCGGCCGCATGGCCGCGTTCGGCATCGGGCCGCTGGTCGCAGCGAGTGCCGGCATCATCCTGCTCGGGCTGCTGCGCACGCCGCTACGCTGGTCTGGCGCCGTGCTGCTCGTGATGGCGTCGGTCTGGGCGCTCAGGGTGCCGCAGCCGGACGTGTTGATCTCCGGCGACGGCCGCAACGTCGCGGTGCGTGGCGGTGATGGGCGGCTGCATTTGATGCACAGCGCCAAGGATGCGTTCCTGGTCAGGGAGTGGTTGGCGGCGGACGCCGACGCGCGGACCGCCACCGATGCGTCGCTCGGCGAGGGCGTGTCCTGTGATGCCGGCGGCTGCGTGACCCAGGGACCTAGCGGCGCCTTCGTCACGCTCGCAACCCGGCCGGAGGCGCTGGCGGACGACTGCGAGCGCGCAGGCCTGATCGTCACGGCGCGGCCGGCGCCGCAGGGCTGCGCGGCCTCGGTGATCGATGCCGAGCGGCTGCGCCGTCACGGCGCGCTGGTGCTGCGACGGATCAGGGACGGCTACGCCGTCGATGCGGTGAAGCCTGGCGGGATCGACCGGCCGTGGTCGCCCGCGGTTCCGGGCGACGGCGAGAGCGAGACGACGCTGCGTGCGCCGGCCGCCGCGCCGCGGCCCGCCGTGGACGCGACGCCGGCCGAGACCGATCTGCAGGGCGATGATTAGCGGTGGTCCGGTGAGGGGCCGCTCGGCAGCTCGAACAGGCCGAGATGGTATTCGTCGGAATCGGGGCCGGCGTCGGGCTTCTTGACGAGGGTGAAGGAAGCCTCGGGAAATTGCTCCCAGACTTTCAGGTCGTCGGCCGTCACCGTCAGCCAACCGAACCGGAACATGTAGCGGCCCGGTTCCGTGACGCGTCCAGCCTTTTGCCATGTGACCTTATCGACCACCGCGCACGTCCTCCGTGCCCGATGATGCGCCAAGGCGCCGGCCGACGCAAACCTCCTCCTGCGCCCCGGAAGCGGGAGTCCGGGGTCGCCCGAAATTGCTTAGGTCATCCGCCGCCGAACAGCTCATTCCGCGGCGACGATGCGCTCAACCCAAAAACAGCGTTGCGAATGCGGAGGGCCGACGCTCCACAACCTTTGGCTTCTGCTCGACCGGCGGATGCAGCGCCGGCAATTGCAGCACGCTGACGCGCTGTCCCTCGACCAGCTGGGTCACCAGGACATGGCTGCCGTCGGGGAATTCGACCGCGTCATGATGCCGATCAGGCACGTCGGGCTCGACTTCGTTGAACACGCCGACGCGATAGTTCAGCGTCTTGGTCCAGATCCAGCGGCTGTCGTAGCGAACGTTCTCGGCGAAAGCGAGCTCGGTGCCCGGCAGCATGCAGACCGCGACAGTGGGATCGTTCTCCGAAGCAAAGCCGCGGGTCGACGTGCCGCGGAACGTCGTCGTGATCAGCGTCTCTCCGACAATGGCGGGGCGCGATGCCACGGCGTGCAGACTATAGTCACACATCGGATGGCTCCTCATTTCGAGGTAGCGACCCGTGCCTCTCCTTGAGGCATTAGGGCCTCTACCAGAGTGGACGATAGCGAACGAGCTTCTGCTCGTTTCTGGGCGATTGTACGACTGGTCCGAGACCGCCTCCGATCACAAACACGCGACGCTGCGCGAGAGGTATCGGAGCGCATCGGGCAGGCCGTACGCTACACTATCATGCAAGGAACGATCCGACGTGTTGCTCGTTCCCGGCCGCCGCAAGTATTTGCAATTCAGTATTTGCGATAAAGGCCGATCAGCTTGCCCTGGATGCGGACCCGGTTCGGCGGCAGGATGCGCACTTCATAGGCGGTGTTGGCCGGCTCGAGCGCGATCGATGCGCCGCGGCGGCGGAAGCGCTTCAGGGTGGCTTCCTCCTCGTCGATCAGCGCCACCACGATGTCGCCGGTGTTGGCGACGTCGTTGCGCTGGATCAGCGCCATGTCGCCGTCGAGGATGCCGGCATCGACCATCGAGTCGCCGCGCACCTCGAGCGCATAGTGCTCGCCGGCGCCGAGCATGTCGGGCGGCACGCTGATGGTGTGGCTGCGGGTCTGCAGCGCCTCGATCGGCGTACCGGCGGCGATCCGGCCCATCACGGGGACCGCGACCGGACGGTTGCCGTCGTCCTCGGCGATCGGCGGCGTGCTGGCGCGCCGGCCGAGGGTGCCTTCGATGACGCTGGGCGTGAAGCCGCGGCGGCCGTTGCCGCCGCCGGCCGAGAGTTCGGGCAGCTTGATGACCTCGATGGCGCGGGCGCGGTTCGGCAGGCGGCGGATGAAGCCGCGCTCCTCCAGCGCAGTGATCAGGCGGTGGATACCGGACTTCGAGCGCAGGTCGAGCGCATCCTTCATCTCGTCGAAGGAGGGCGGTACGCCGGCCTCTTTCAGACGTTCATTGATGAAACGCAGAAGTTCGTACTGTTTGCGCGTGAGCATCTCGAGTATTCCCCCGGTTGGTAGCGTCGTTCGATTCCGAGACTCTTCTGGTGGGGCCTGCATGCGGGCCTGACCTCAGGAGCATGTGCTCGTTGCACCTGCTTCCACGCGGCTTCCCGATTGTAGACACCAGTACTCGAAACAAATCATGAACGGACACTATATGTTCGATATGTGTTCCGCAACCACTTAATTTCCGGTGAACGGATCAGGCAACGCACAATCGGCGGGGCGCGAAAACCTTATTCGGGCAGTGTCAGGATCTCGCATTCGCTGCCTTTGACGGCCGCAGCCGCGAACGGCGGACGCACGAGAAGTGCCCGTGCCGCAGCAAGATTCCCGAGCAGCGACGAGTCCTGCTGCGTCACTGGCGTTGCGACCAACGTGCCGTCCTCGCGCGCTTCGAGCCGTGCACGCAGATAGTCCTCGCGCTGGTCGTTGGCGGCGAGGTCGCGGCCGAGCAGGGCGCTCGTGCGGCGATGATGAATCACTTTCCGGCCGCTCAGCGCCCGAATCAACGGCACCAGGAACAGGAAGGCGCAGACGTAGGACGACACCGGATTGCCGGGCAGGCCGATCACCCGCATCGCCCCTAACCGGCCATGCATCATCGGCTTGCCGGGCCGCATCGCAATCCGCCAGAACGTCATGTCGACGCCCTCGGCTTCCAGCGACCGCTTGACGAGATCGTGGTCGCCGACCGAGGCGCCGCCTGTCGTGATCAGGACATCGGCGCCGGCCTCGCGCGCCCGGCGGATGCCGGCCGTGGTCGCCTCCACCGTGTCGGCGGCAACGCCGAGGTCGACGGTCTCGGCGCCCTCGGCGCGCGCCAGCGCCCGCAGCGCGTAGCCGTTGGAATAGACGATCTGGCCGGGGCCGGGCTGCGAGCCCGGCATCACCAGCTCGTCGCCGGTCGCGAGCACCGCGACCTTCGGGCGGCGGCGCACCGCAAGTTCCGGATAGTTCATGGCGGCCGCCAGCGACAGCGCGCGGTCGGACAGGCGGCTGCCGCCGCTGAGCAGCACCTCGCCCGCACGGAAGTCGACCCCGGCCGGGCGGATGTGCCGCCCGACGCTGGCGGCCTCCGTGATCGTGATGTGGTCGCCGTCGACCGCGGTGTCTTCCTGGATGATCACCGCGTCGGCGCCATTGGGGATCACGCCGCCGGTGAAGATCCGCACCGCCTCGCCGGCGCCGACCGTCCGCTCGAACGGCCGGCCGGCGGCGACTTCGCCGATCACCTTGAGCCGGGCCTTTAGATCAGCCGCATCGGCGGCGCGCACCGCATAGCCGTCCATCGCCGACATCGGCTGCGGCGGCTGGGTGCGCAGCGCCGCGAGGTCGTGCGCAAGGGTGCGGTGGTAGGCGGCATCGAGCGCGACCATCTCCTCCGGCAGCGGTTCGGCGCCGGCGAGGACGGCGGACAGGGCATCGGCAACCGGCATCAGGGCCACGCTCAGAGCTCCTCAATTCCCAATGTTCAAATACCAAGTGCGGTCAAAGCCCTTGCCACGTCATCCGTCGATGTCACGTGGATAGCATGAAGGCCGCGCGCCCGCGCACCTTCGATATTGGCGGCCAGGTCGTCGAAAAACAGGATCCGCGACGCCGGCACGCCGATGGCTTTTACCACATGATCGTAGGCCTCGGCGTCGGGTTTGCGGAAGCCGATGCTAGAGGACAGGAAGACGTTGCGGAAATGGCTGAGCAGCTCGGCATGGGTGACCGAGAAATGCGCGACATGGGCCGGATTGGTGTTGGAGAAGGCGTAGAGCGGCATCCGCTCGGCGGCCGCCGCGAGCAGCGGCGCGATGCCCGGCATCTCGCCGGTGAAGATCGCATTCCAGCCCTCGAGAAACTGGGCGTCCGTGATGTCGATGCCGAGGGTCCGGCGCAGGCTTTCGAAGAACGCCGCGTCGTCGATCCGGCCGATCTCGTGATGCTTGAAACTGTCGTCGACGACAAAGCGGGTGGCGAGCTCGGCGGGCGCACAGCCGGCGTGCTGCGCCCAGTGCGCGATCACCTTGTCAAAGTTGATGTCGAGCACGACGCGGCCGATATCGAACAGCAGCGCGTCGACGGAGTTGGGAGAGAATTGCGAGGTCATTGCATGAAACCGTGTACGAGAATTGCTGGCAGGCGGCAATGTCCTCGATTTCGGTGACGGGTGTGTGGATTGCACGTGGCGTTGCATTCATTGCGAGACCGCTCCCGCGCGCACCACCGTCGTCCCGGCGAAGGCCGGGACCCATAACCACCGCATTTGATCAGGAACGGGATCGTGGCCCCAGCGTCGCGCAACAATTGAAATTTGGGATAATGGGTCCCGGCCTTCGCCGGGACGACGGCGGGTGTTGTCGCTTGTGCGTCAAACATCCGCATTCTCGCGACATGATCTGTCCGAGCCTTGCTCTTTTCACCCTATATTTTTGCTGCGGGGCTTGGCTTGCCGCGTCGGGCAACTCAGTGGCACGCGCGCGCGAGTTTTCGGCGCACCAAGCGGCTTGTTGATGCGCCCGGCGGCTTGGTGCCCGCCGGGCGTAGCTCTCACAGCCTGGACAGCGCCAAGCCGAGGTAACCGATCAGCGCACCGGTGCTGAGAATGATGACGACGAGCGCCTGTTCCGAGCGTGCTTGCAAGGTTTTCCGGGTCACGGCGTTGGACGCTCCGTCTTCGAGATCATGCGGTCCAACGAACAGCATCGATTTCCGTTCCGGTCCTTCCCGGGGAACCTTCACGACGTGCCCATGCAGGCCGCACGCCCGGCCGGGTGACGCGACGGAACAGGAATGCGGCCGCCTATGAGGGCGGCGCGATCCCCGGAACGGGGAAAGCGCGGCACATCTCGACGCTGTTCGACCTCAGTCGCTTGACGACGGCTGCATCTCCCTTCGATCGGAGCGACACCGCAATGAGTTCGGCGATGAGGCGCATTTCGGGTTCGCCCATGCCACGCGTGGTCGCCGCCGGCGTCCCGAGGCGAATGCCGCTCGGCCTGAGCGGCGGACGTGGATCGTCGGGAATGATCTGCTTGTTTGCGGTGATCCCGACGGCGTCGAGGATGTTCTCGGCCGCGCCGCCGTCCAGGCCGACGCTGGCCACCGTATCCACGACCATCATGTGATTGTCGGTTCCGCCAGTGATCAACGTCATGCCGCGTTCCATCAACGCTTCGGCCAGGACCTTCGCGTTGCGCATGACCAGTCCTGAATAGGCCTGAAAATCGGACGTCGATGCCTTCTTCAGCGTGACCGCGGTTCCGGCCACAACGTTCATGTGCGGACCGCCCTGCAATCCCGGGAACACCGACGAGTCGATCTTGCCGGCGAACTCCCGGCGACAAAGAACGATGCCGCCACGCGGCCCGCGAAGCGTCTTGTGCGATGTCGTCGTCATCACGTCGAAACCCTCATCGAGCGGATTGCGCAAGGCGTTGCCGGCGATCAGGCCGCCGTAATGGCTGACGTCGGCCATGGTCAGTGCACCCACCTCGTCGGCGATGCTCTTGAAGGACGCATAATCCAGATCGCGCGGATAGGAGCTGTAGCCGCACAGCACCAGCTTCGGACGGACGTGCCGGGCCATGGCGCGGAGCTCATCGAAATCGATGGCGCCGCCGTTTGACGGCTGCGTCTTGTAACGGGCGAAGTTGAAGAGCCGCCCCATGTGCGACACGGGCGCGCCATGGGTGAGATGGCCGCCGTGTGACAGGTCCATCGCCAATATCGTATCGCCGGGCTGCAGCAGGCCGAGATACACGGCCTGGTTCATTGGCGACCCGGACAGAGGCTGAACGTTGGCATGTTCGGCGCGGAACAGCGCGCACGCTCGCTGTCGGGCAAGGTTCTCTATCTGGTCGGTAAATTCCTGGCCGCCGTAATAGCGGCGTCCCGGATAGCCCTCGGAATACTTGTTGGTGAACACCGATCCAAGCAGCTCGAGAACCTCGGGATAGGTGTAGTTCTCCGACGGAATCAGCTCGACGCCGTCTTGCTGGCGGCGCTCTTCGCCCTCGAGCGCAAGGGCAACTTCCGAATCGTTGAGGTGGAGTTCATTGCGGAATGACGGCATGGTCCGGGCTCCCTAAGACGCTGGATCATCAGCTGAACGGGTTGCCCAGGCGAACGGCGTTAGAACCCTTCGCGCTTCACCGTGGTCAATTCCACGTAAGCTCGCCAGTCGCGCGAGGGGCGAATGAGCCTGCGAAGCTCATCGCGAGCAGAAGGCTATCCAATCCCAGGCGGGCTCGCAAGGGTTGGTCGCTGCCGCCGCCGCGGGCTCAGCGTTCGCCGAGATCGAGCTGCGTCAGGATGCCTTGCCGCAGCGCGAGGCGGACCAACTCGATATCGGTGCCGACCCCGAGCTTGTCCTTGATCAGGGAATGCAGGTTCGCGACCGTCTTGGGGCTGAGGTGCAGCGCCTCGGCGATCTCCTCGGTGGTGTTTTCCGCGAGCAGCATGCGCAGCACCTCGAATTCCCGCGCGGTCAGGAGGTCGGCAGCCTTGGTCTCGCCGGCAAGGTGGCTGAGCGCAAGCTCGTGGCCGATATCCGGGCTGATCGCGATCTTGCCCGACAGCGCATCCATCACGGCGTGCACCAGGGTCTCCGGCGGGCTGGTCTTGGTGACATAGCCGCTCGCGCCGGCGCGGATCGCCTGCACGGCAAAGGCCGCGTTCTGGTGCATGGTGAACACCAGGATTTTTGCGCGCCTGTCCCACTGCCGGAGGCGGCGGATGGCCTCGATGCCGCCGATGCCGGGCATCGACAGGTCCATGATGACGAGGTCGGGCGCGGTCTCCTTGTAGAGGCGGTAGGCCTCGACGCCGTCGGAGGCTTCGGCGACGACGCAGAGGCCCGGCTGCTTCTGCAGCATCGCCCGGTAGCCCTCCCGGACGACGGCGTGGTCGTCGACCAGCATGATCGTTCGCGCGGCTTGGCTCATGCCGCGCGCTCCACCGGTGCGGCCTCTTGGCTGGCTGCGACGGGAACGATGACGCGGAGCGAGGAGCCGCTCGGCTGTCCGGTCTCGAAACTGAGCCGCCCGCCCAGCGCGGCGACCCGTTCGCGCATGCCGAGCAGGCCGAGGCCGGACTTGAGCTGGGGATCGCCTTGCGGATCGCCGGGCTGGCCGTCATCGTCGATCGCGAGCACGATCGCGCTGTCGCCGCCGCCAGGCGGCGCCTCGCGCATCTCAAGCCGCAGCATCACGCGCGTGGCGCCGGCGTGCTTGGCGGCGTTGGTGAGCGCCTCCTGCACGATGCGGTAGAGATTGGCGCCGACGGAGGCGGCAAGGCGCTCGAACGATCCCGATATGGTGGTCTCGAACCGCGGCTGTCCCCGGCTGCGGCCGTTCCAGCCGGCGACCAGGCCCTCGAGGCTGGCCGCAAGTCCGAGTTCGTCGACATCGGGCGGGCGGAGCCGGAAGAGGGCGCCGCGCAACGTCTCCATCATGTCGGTCGCGGTCCGCGCGATGCCGTCGCATTCGGCGAGCAAAGGCGGGCATTCCGCCGCCGCGGTCTGGCGCGCCGAGGCGGCGAGCGCACGGATGGCGGCCAGCGACTGCCCGAACTCGTCATGCAGCTCGCGCGCGAGGTGCCGGCGCTCCTCGTCCTGCACCAGGATCAGTTTTTGCGTTAGCGCGTTGCGGTCGGAGAGCGCGGCGGCGAGGCGCTCGGCGAGCTGGTTGAAGACGTTGCCGATCGCCGACAGTTCGGCGAGGTCGAACGGCGGCAGGCGCGCGGCGAGGTCGCCTGCGGCGATCCGCTCGAGCCCGTCGCGGATCTGCCGCGTCGGACGCAGCGCGCGCGCCAGCGCCGCATAGACCAGGGCGCAGAGCAGCGGCAGCGCGATCATGAACACCGCCATCAGCCGGCCGGCATCGTGCCAGGCCTCGGCGGTCGGCACCGCCGGATCGATCCAGGCCACCGCCTCGCCGATGGCGTTGCCGCGCGAAACCACCTGCCGCACCGCCTCGCGGCCGGGATCGAACAGGCGGCGATAGAGCGCCGCGAAGGCCAGCGGCGGCGCGGCCGTGTCAGTCTGCGCGCCGCCGCAGAAGCGTTGGCTGATCTCGCCGCTATTGCTGCGAAAGGCAATGCACAATCCCGGCGTCATGACCGTAGCGGCAACGCTGTCGAGATCGGGAAAGTCGGAACGCGCATTGTTCAGCCACTGGATCTTGCTCTGCTGCAGCTCCAGCGTCTTGGCGGCGACATCGGCAACCGCCGCGATCCGCCCGCGCACCGAACGGTCGGCCTCGATCAGGAAATAGCCGGAGATGACGGCAAAGCAGAGCGTCGAGACGATCGCCACGCGCAACGTCAGCCGCAGTTTCAGATCGCTTCCGGACCAATTCCACATTGGCGTATCCTCAAGATCGCAGACGAGCCTCGGTGCGCGATCGCGGGCAGGGCCGTCAGGCACATTAAACGGCAGAACGGAGGCGCCGAGAAGCGCCGCTATGGGCGCGGACCATCGTCGTGAAATTTTCCCGGCACCGGGCGGGAGGCACTCCGCTGCGGCGCGGAGGCCCGCCGGCCTAGGCTGCGACCGACCCGCCCGCACCAGCAGCTGAAAGGCCCCAATCATGCGTCAGCCCCGTCTCGTTCTGCTCTCTGTTGCCTTGATCGGCCTGCTGGCCGGAATCTGTCCTCTGCGCGCCGAAGCCGGCACGGCGGTGGCATCCCCGCTTGGCGTCAGCATCGACGATTTCGGCTATGTCGATACGTCAGGCGAGGTGATCGATCAGACCGCTGCGCACCAGAGGCGGCTGGATGCGTTGATGCGGACGCTGCGCGCCGATGTCGCCGCGGAGCCGCACTATCGCCTGGTGCCATCGACGGCGCCCGCGGGCGAGGCCCGGATCAAGGTCATCGGCGGCGTGCAGAAGATGAGCACGCTGATCCAGTGGGCCAAGGTGGCGGTCATCGATGTCAGCGCGAGCCAGGTGCTCTACGAGAAGCTCTACACGTTTCGTGGCGACACTGACGAGGCATGGGACCACGCGGCGATGTTCGTGTCGCGCGAGGTGCGCCGTGCCCTTGCGGCCGCGCTGCCGCCGGCGCAGACCGCCGCCGCGGCGCCGATCGGGCTTGCGGTGTTCGAATTCGAGCTTGAGGACACCTCCGCGGCAACCGCGTCGGGCCTTGCCGGCTCCGATGCAGCCTATCTCGCCGATGTCACGAAGGGCGTGCGTGACCGGCTTGTGCAGTCGGGCCGCTACCGCCTGGTCGATACCGGCGGCGCGACCGCGGAGCCCGTCAAGGCACATGCGCTGCGCGACTGCGACGGCTGCGAGGCCGCGATCGCGCAGCAGCTCGGCGCCGATCAATCGCTGATCGGCGTGATCAGGCGGGTCAGCCGGACCGAATACACGGTCGGCTTCCAGCTGCGCGACGCCCGCAGCGGCGCGGTCGTCTCACGCGGCGACAGCGGCCTGCGGATGGGCGCCGATTATTCCTGGACCCGTGGCGCGGTCCGCCTGGTCGGCGACCGCCTGCTCGAGGGCGGGGCGCAGCGCTAGGGATGCGTCGCGGCCGCGGCTGCAACTCTGGCAAGCGGACCATAGCAAAGTGCGATAGCTGCTAGACACACCGTCATCTGGCTCCGGGCTCATGCGTGCGCTATCACCGCCGTCTGTTCACCGCACAGGAGCCGCCGATGCGTTTGCCCGCCATCCTCTTCGCTCTCACGCTCGCCGCAAGCCCCGCGGCAGCCGAGGAGCTGTCGGGCACGCTGCAGAAGATCAAGGAAACGAAGAAGGTCACGCTCGGCTTTCAGGAGGCTTCCGTTCCCTTCAGCTATCTCGACGACAATCAGCGGCCGATCGGCTTTGCGCTGGATATCTGCCTGAAGATCGTCGATGCCGTGAAGAAGGAGCTAGGCACATCTGACATCGCCGTCGACTACCTCCCGGTGACCTCGTCGAACCGCATTCCGCTGATGGTCAACGGCACGATCGATCTGCATTGCTCGGCGACCACCAACAGCGCCGACCGCCAGAAGCAGGTGACCTTCACCAACACGCACTTCCTCAGCGCGACACGCTTTGCCGCCAAGAAATCCGCAGGCATCAACACGATCGACGATCTCAAGGGGAAGTCGGTCACCGCTGTTGCGGGCTCGGTGAACCTCACGCAGCTCATCAAGGTCAACACCGAACGCAAGCTCGGCATCAACGTTCTGCCGGCCAAGGACCAGGCCGAGGCGTTTTTGATGCTGGAGACCGATCGCGCCCAGGCCTACGCGCTCGACGACGTCCAGCTTGCCGTTGCGATCGCGCGGTCGAAGCAGCCTTCGCTCTACATGATCAGCGAGGAGGCGTTCTCGAAGGCAGAGCCGTTCGGAATCATGCTGCGCAAGGAGGACACCCCGTTCAAGACGCTCGCCGACCGCGCCACGGCGGAGCTCTACAAGAGCCCAGAGATCGAGGTCATGTACAGGAAGTGGCTGGAAGCGCCGACCCCGCCGAAAGGTATCAATTACAACGTGCCGATGTCGCCGGCGCTGCGCCATGCCTTCGCCAATCCGAGCTCGAGCTTCGATCCCGATGTGTACGAGGTCGGCAAGTAGCAGAAAGTAGCCCGCATGAGCAAAGCGACATGCGGGTAAGGTCAGCTTGAATCGATGGCGGGACCCCGGCTGTCGCGCTCGCTCATCCGGGCTACAATTGGCCGACAGGGCGGCGGAAAACAGATCGCCGCGTCCAGCCATCAATCCATGGAACGGCTTTTCGCGCGCATGGCGAAAAACGAAATAGCGTCTCATATACATCGGGCGGTTTTCTCTTAAGCTCGCAGCAGTTGTGACTGTTGTTCAGGAGCTCAAGCCGGTGACTACGCCATTTTCGCTTTCGCGACGTTCTGCGCTCGGCGTGCTTGCCGGAAGTCTGATCACCGGCGGTGCGCGCGCGGAAACCGGGGCGGGAGGCGGCACCGATCTCAGCGGCGTTACATTGCGCGTTGCCTACTACAAGGGCGGCTGGCGCCAGCTGTTGCAGGCTGCGGGCGAGGACAAGACGCCGTACAGGATCGAGTGGAAGGAGCTCAACAACGGTGTGCTCCACATCGAGGCCTTGAACGGGGACGCGCTCGACATCGGTTCGGGCAGCGAGATTCCGGCGATGTTCGCGGCGCGCCAGAATGCCAAGGTGCGCTTCGTCGCCGTCACCCATGAGGATCTCAACATTCAGGTCACGGTGGCGGCGAAAGACGCGCCGATCCATTCGATCGCTGATCTCAAGGGAAAGCGCGTCGGCTATGTGCGCGCGACCACGGCGCATTATTTCCTCGCCAAGCAACTCGAGGAAGCCGGCCTTGCGTTTGGCGATATCGAGGCCATCAATCTGACGCCGTCCGACGGCTATTCGGCGTTCGCCTCCGGCAAGCTCGATGCCTGGGCGATCTACGGTTATAACGGGCAACTCGCGATCGCCAAGCAGGGCGCGCGGCTGCTCAAGACCGGCGCCGGCTATCTCTCGGGGAATTTCCCGATCTACGCCAATCCGAAGGCCCTCGACGATCCGCTGCGTCACGCGGCCGTGAGCGATCTGCTGCTGCGGATCCAGCGCGCTTATGCGTTCGCCAACAAGAATTTTCCGGTGTATGCGGCCGCGCAGGTGGCGGAGACGCATCTGCCGTTGCAGGACATCCTCGACCAGTTCGCCCGTCGCAGCGACGACTTCGCGCTCGCCGGGGTGACGCCTGACGTGCCGGAGTCGCACCAGAA
The DNA here is from genome assembly GCF_056837965.1 of Bradyrhizobium ferriligni. NCBI lineage: Bacteria > Pseudomonadati > Pseudomonadota > Alphaproteobacteria > Hyphomicrobiales > Nitrobacteraceae > Bradyrhizobium > Bradyrhizobium ferriligni. The sequence continues at coordinate 28,514 of NZ_JBXEJO010000048.1, read as the reverse complement.
GGTCGCCGACACCTTCCTCAAGCTCGGCGTGCTCGACGCGCGCGCGGAGGTTGGAAAATTCTGGGACACCAGCTTCAACGAAGCAATCGCGGCGGGCGCGGCGAGGCTCGCGAAGCTCTGACCGCGATCTGGCCTGTATAGGCTACGTCATTTGCGGGCGCGCCCGCGCAAATCGATTGTGGTTCTCGGAGATCGTCCGCTCATCCCGCGACCAACAGCAGTCCGCGTGCACCTCCAATGATTTACGGCCCCAGCGTGACGGCTGGGGCCGCAGGAGGTGGTGTGTGCCTCTGGGGCAATGAATCAGAGGACAGGCACTGAACCGCACACCGATGACAATGTTCCAACAGGCTGCGGCCCGCCGTGCCATGCTGCCATGCAGACTGAGAAGCTTGCGGACCGCGCCAGGACCGTACCATCATGACAGTGGCCGGCCCGAATCGAATGCGGGCCCGGTGGACGCCCCCAGCGTCGGCTCTCGCCCCCAAAGGGTGCCGGGGTCACATTTCCGCTTGCAGCTGATTTTTTCCGTTATGCCGATTGTTCTGCGGAGCCGACATTGAACCACGACGCATTGGCCAAGCTCACCGTCACCATCATTGTCCTGGTCGCGTTGCTGGTATGGCGCGTCGCCGACCAGAAGAAGTCGATTGAATGTGGAGCAAATTGCCCGACCGACCTCTCCGCGAGCCGCAAGGCCGCTCAATAGGATCGGACCACCTTCGCTCGACCGCTCGTGTCGAACCTGCGCCGATCAGGCTCAGCGAACTTTCCGGCGCCATCCGAGTTATGGTGCGCCGCCTAGCGCTTTGCGGGCGGGCCGCTCTTGTTGCCGGGCTGTCCCTTGATGTTCGACGAATCCTGTTCCTGGACATGCAGGTTCTGCGAGTTCGAACCGACCGTGCCCTGCTTGGCGGGCGGCCCGCTCTTGTTGCCCGGCGCGCCGGCGATCCCGGTTCCGGAACTCTGAGCGCTCGGAGACGTCGTCGCATCTGGGGAACCGGCGGCGGTATCGGGGCGTCCCGGAGGCGTTGCGGCGGCGCCGGGCCTGTCCTGATCGCCGACATAACCGGATTCACCGGAGTTGCGGGTCTTGGCGCCCTTGTCGGCCTCGTTTTGCAGGTTCTGGGCAGCCGCGTGTTGCGCCAGGATCGGGCCGGTTGCCATGGCACCGGCGATGAGCAGTGCGATCGTGCGGGTCCTCATGAGTGTCCCTCCTCTGGGTTGCCGGGGACAACACGTGTCGCGATCATCATTTCCTATGCGCGCGAAAAATCGCCGCGAGGGAACAGGCATGGCGAACCTGTCGCGGCCAGCTTCGGCGCAGCCATGCCGCGATCGGTTTGAGCTGCTAGACCGCCGGCGTGCCTCTATCGGCCATCGCGCGGTGCGTATATCGTCCGCGCCAAACACAAGATCGGTCCCGCCCGCCGGGTAACGACGCATGATGAGGAAGCGATGTCCGACAAGCTGCTGTTTTCGCCAATGGCCATCCGCGGCGTCACGTTGAAGAACCGCATCGTGGTGCCGCCGATGCACCAGTATTCCGCCGAGAAGGGCTTTCCGACCGACTGGCATCTGATGAACGCCGGCAAGTTCGCCGCCGGCGGCGCCGGTCTCGTGATCGTCGAATCGACCAAGGTCGAGCGGCGCGGCTGCGGCACGATCGGCGATCTCGGCATCTGGGACGACAAGTTCATCGCGCCGCTCAGCCGCCTGGTGGGCTTCATCAAGCAGCAGAACGCGGTCGCCGGCATCCAGCTCGGCCATTCCGGCCGCAAGGCGCGTGCGAGCCGGCCCTGGGAAGGCGATCGTCCGCTCGAACGCACCGCCGAGATCGAGGATTGGGATGCCTGGACGCCGGTGGCGCCGAGCGCGATCGCCCATAGCGAGCGCTGGCCGGTGCCGCGCGCGCTGGACACGCATGAGGTGAAGGACCTCGTCGCGGCCTGGGGGCAGGCGGCACGGCGCGCGCATCAGGCAGGGTTCGAGGTGCTGGAACTGCACGGCGCCCACGGCTATCTCGTGCACGAATTCCTCTCCGGCCGCTCCAACCAGCGCAACGACCAATATGGCGGCTCGGAAGCCAACCGGATGCGCTTCCTGATCGAGGTCACCGAGGCGGTGCGGGCGCACTGGCCGGATCACAAGCCGCTGTTCGTGCGGCTGTCGGTCGAGGACAATGCCGGCTGGGGCCCGGAGCAGAGCGCCCGGCTCGCCAGGATCCTGAAAGCGAAGGGCGTCGATGTGATCGACTGCTCATCGGGCGGAATCAGCGAGATGGCGCCGATCCTGGGCAAGGAGATCAAATACAACTATCAGGTGCCCCTCGCGGAATATGTTCGCGCCCATGCCGATATCATGACCATGGCGGTCGGCCTGATCATCCACGGGGACCAGGCCGAACAAATCCTGCGTGATAAACAAGCAGATTTGATCGCCGTCGGCCGGGAAATCCTCAATAACCCGAACTGGCCGATGGACGCCGCGCTCAAGCTCGGCGTCGAGGGGCCGTTCCGCAATGTTCCTCCGCAGTTCGGCTATTGGCTGGGCACGCGGGCCAAGCGCGGATTCGGCACCCAGCCGTCGACCTGGCAGAACGGGTTGCGGGAGACTGGGCCAAAGGCCGACGAAAGGCTGACAGGGGGCTGACAAGAGGCCGATCCGGCCACCGTGACAGGACCGTAATGGTCCGGTGACAGGGCGGCCTTGATCCGACCAAAAAGCCGTTGTGTGGTGCCCCGCGTCGGGGTGGGGCCGAATGTTGCGAAACGTTGCCGGCCGTTAGCGAAGGGATCACGGATAATGCGCAAACATGTTGGCTTCTTGCTCGGGACGGTCGCGGGCGCGTGTCTCACCCTGCTCGTGGCCTCGCCGCAGGGCGCACATCTGTTCGCCGTCGCCAACGCCGCCGCGCATTCCGACAACAGCAACACCTATTCGCAGCTCAACCTGTTCGGCGAGGTGTTCGAGAAGGTCAAGACCGACTACGTCGAGAAGCCCGAGGACTCCAAGCTCGTCGAGGGCGCGATCAACGGCATGATCTCCTCGCTCGATCCGCACTCCCGCTACATGAACGAGAAGGGCTGGGCGGAGATGCAGGAGACCACACATGGCGAGTTCGGCGGGCTCGGCATCGAGGTCACGATGGAGGACGGCTTCGTCAAGGTGGTGGCGCCGATCGACGACACGCCGGCCTCGCGCGCCGGCATCATGTCGGGCGACGTGATCACCTCGATCGACGACGACCAGATCCAGGGCATGACGCTCGATCAGGCCGTCAACAAGATGAAGGGCGCGCCCAACAGCTCGATCCGGCTGAAGATCATCCGCAAGGACGCCGACAAGCCGATCGAGGTCTCGATTACGCGCGAGGTCATCCGCGTGCGTCCGGTGAAGTATCACGTCGAGGGCGGCGACATCGGCTATATCAGGATCACCTCGTTCAACGAGCAGACCACCGAAGGGCTGCGCAAGGCGATCGGCGATATCCAGAAGCAGGTCCCGCAGGACAAGCTCGCCGGCTACGTCGTCGACCTCCGCAACAATCCCGGCGGCCTGCTCGACCAGGCGGTCTCGGTGACCTCGACCCTGATGCAGCGCGGCGAGGTGGTCTCGACCCGCGGCCGCAATCCCGAGGAAACCCAGCGCTTCACCGCGCATGGCGGCGACATGACCAAGGGCAAGCCGCTCGTCGTCTTGATCAACGGCGGCTCGGCATCGGCCTCCGAGATCGTCGCCGGCGCGCTGCACGACCACAAGCGCGCGACCCTGATCGGCACCCGCTCGTTCGGCAAGGGCTCGGTCCAGACCATCATTCCGCTCGGCACCGGCAACGGCGCGCTGGCGCTGACCACGGCGCGCTATTTCACCCCGTCGGGCCATTCGATCCAGGCACTCGGCATCAAGCCCGACATCGAGGTGCTGCAGGACGTGCCGGACGAGTTCAAGACCCGCTCGGAAATCAAGGGCGAGGCCTCGATGCGCGGCCATCTCTCCGCCGAGGGCGCCGAGCAGACCGGCTCGCAGTCCTACGTCCCGCCGGACGAGAAGAATGACAAGGCGCTGGCTGCCGCGTTCAACCAGCTGCGCGGCGTCACCGTCAATGCCGATGCCAAGAACGCCGACACCAAGGCCGCGCAGAAGCGGCCGGTGCCGAACTAGAACCTGACACAGGTAGTCCGGATGGAGCGAAGCGAAATCCGGGCTACGCAGCTGCCAAAATATCGAAAACAACCCCATGCAAAGTAGCCGGTGGTGGTTGGCGCTCGACCAGGCAATTGACACGTCGGGCAATTTCAGGGTATTCTTCTAATATTCCGAAATCGTGCAGACGCGCCCTCGGGTTCCCGACTTCCGAGCAGCCTTACGCCGCGCCGGCGACCGGTTTGCGCCGGCGCGTGGTGCTCGCGCCCGCGGCGGGGCCGCGGCGATGCCCGGCCAGCAGCTCGCGGATCTGGGCGGCGGGCTTTGGCGGGCTGAACAGATAGCCCTGCATTTCCGAGCAGCCGAGCTCGCGCAGCAATTGCTGCTGCTGCGCGGTCTCGACGCCTTCCGCCGTCGTCGTCATGCTGCGCTCGGCGGCGATGTTGACGACGGCCTCGACGATGCCGGCCGAGCCTTGCGGATCGGCGATGTCAGTGACGAAGCAGCGGTCGATCTTGATCTTGTCGAACGGGAACCGCTTCAGGTAGCTCAGCGACGAATAGCCGGTGCCGAAATCGTCGAGCGCGATCCTGATGCCGATGGCGCGCAGCTGGTGCAGCGCGGCCAGCGCCGTCTCGTCGTCGCGGATCAGCACCGCCTCGGTGATCTCGAGCTCGAGCCGGCTCGCTGACAGCCCCGACGATGCAAGCGCCGCGATCACCTTGAGCGCCAGCGTGCCGCTGCGGAACTGCACCGGCGAGACGTTAACGGCGAGCCTGACGTGGTCGGGCCAGTTCACGGCTTCCTTGCAGGCCGTCATCAGCACCCATTCGCCGAGCTGGTTGATCAGGCCGGTCTCTTCCGCAATCGGCACGAATTCGGCCGGCGAGATCATGCCGCGCTGTGGATGGCGCCAGCGCACCAGCGCCTCGCAGCCGGTGATCTCGTTGCTGCGCAGGTCGACGCAGGGCTGGTAATGCACTTCGAGCCCGCTGCCGGCGGCGATCGTCTGCCGCAACTCCATCTCGAGCTCGCGGCGGGCGCGGGCGTCGGCATCCATCGCCGGCTCGAAGAAGCGGAAGACGCGCCGGCCGGCCGACTTCGCCGCATACATCGCAAGATCGGCGTTTTTCATGATCTGGTCGAGATCGGTGCCGTCCTTCGGCGCCAGCGCGATGCCGATGCTGGCGTCGGTCGTGACCTGGTGGCCGAGGCATTGATAGGGCGCGCGGATCACCTCGTAGATGCGCGCGACGAGGTCGGCGACCTCAGCCTCGCTCTTCACCCCGGTCTGCACGATCGCGAACTCGTCGCCGCCGAGACGGGCGACGAAATCGCCGTCGCCGATCACGCCGCTCAGCGTCCGCGCCACGGACTTGAGAAGCTCGTCGCCGACCATATGGCCGAGCGAGTCGTTGACGCCCTTGAATTCGTCGATGTCGATATAGAGCACGGCAAGCTGGCTGTCGGGCGTGACATGCGGCAGCTCGCGTCTGATCTCCTCGTGGAACAGCGCGCGGTTCGGCAGGTCGGTGAGAGCATCGTAGTGGGCGAGATGCGTGATGCGCTCCTCGGCACGGCGGCGCTCGGTGACGTCCTCGTGGGTCGCAAGCCAGCCGCCGTCGGCCAGCGGCTCGTTGACGACCTGGACCGAGCGCCCGTCGGGCGTCGTGATCACCATGGTGTTGCGGATGCCGACGTCGCGCAGCACGAGATTGACGTAGCGCTCGACGTCGCCCTGGAACGATCCGGTCCGGTGACGATGTACGATAACGTCGCGGAAGCTGCAGCCGGGCTTGATGATGTCGGCCGACAAGCCGTACATCTCGATATAGCGCCTGTTGCAGATCACGAGGCGCTGCGCGGCATCGAACAGCAACAGCCCCTGCGTCATGTTGTTGACGGCGGTGTCGAGCCGCAGCTTCTCCAGCGTCAGGCGCTGCTGCTGGGCGCGATGCTGCTGCACCAGCTTGCGCACCACCAGCGTCAGCAGGATCGCGATCGCCAGCACCGAGATGCTGGTCACCGCGATCAGGATGCCGATCTGCTCGCGCCAGTTGGCGAGCGCCGCCTCCGTGGTGCTCGTCGCAACGACGACGATCGGGAATTTGGTCAGCGCCCGCGACGACACCAGGCGGTCCTTGCCGTCGACAGGGCTGGCGAGCCGCGTCGTGCTCTGCGGCAGCTCGAACACCTGCTGCTGATTGACCGGACCGTTGCGGAAGTTCCTCCCGATCAGCTCCTCGACATGGGGATAGCGCGCCAGCAGCGTGCCGTCGCGATGATGCATCGAGATCGCGGCGCCGTCGCCGAGCGCCACCGTGGAGAAGAACTTCTCGAAGGTCGCCGGCTCGATGCCGCGGCCGACCACGCCGAGGAACTCACCATGCGGACCGGTGACCTTGCGGACGATGACGGTGGTCCAGTTTCCGGTGACGCGGCTCACCACCGGCGCGACCTGCATGTCGGGCGAATAGGGGCTCGACTTGAAGATCTGGAAGTAGGGGCGGTCGGCAATGCTGGCCTGCGGCAGCGGCCAGGCGCCCGAGCTGTTGATCAGAACGCCGTCGGCGTCGAACACGTTGAGGCTGCCGACATTGGACAGCGCGTCCATCTTGGATTTGAGCATCGCATGAATGTCGGCGGCCGACATCCGGCGCTTGTAATTCTCCGGTGTCGCGATTGCGTTGTCGCGCATGAACGCGATCAGGTCGCGCTGGACGACCTCGAGATCGTCGAGCTGCTGGTCGAAATGCCGCGCCAGCAGCAGCACGGTGTTCTCGAGCTCGCGCTCACTGTTGTGCAGGGCGCGATCGCGGAAATTCTCCGCCATCAAGGTCGCGCCGATCGCGATCGCGGCCATCAGCACGGCGCCGCCGAGGATCAGCCAGCGGATCGGACCGCTGCCGATCACCGACTTGATATTGAACGAGGCGCCGCCGTTTGGAGTCATTTGCCGCAATCGCTTCCAGGTGTTTCACCCGGAAGTAGGTCTCGTGCACCCCCGGCCCGCGAAAGTCGTATCCAATCGAAATGGAGCGCGGGTTAGCGAGATTGGTTAACGAATGGTTGCGGCAAGCAACGCGAGGCCGTGACAGGAAAGAAGCCGTTAGGGCGGCTCGGATGGGCGACTAAAGCCAGCTCTCGCATTTCAGATATCTAGGCCGGTTGCGGCCTTCAGCTTCGCCTTGATAATTGCCTTGGCGAGGCCCGACAAAATATCGAGCGTCCACCCTCCGACTGCTTCCACGCTGGATTTCGTTTTGCCCCACACCTCGTCATTGCGAACAGAATCTAGAAAGTCGTGGCCTTCCCAAGTCAATCCGCGGAACGTCGTACCACCCGAAAGTGGCTGTGAACCTGGGCTATCCAGAAATCCTTGTTCTCTGATCAATCGCAGATGATAGGCGATTTCGTCTACGGTACTCCCAGGGACAGCTAGTCGTTCATCGTGGGGGTCGATGATCGCGATGCTCTGACCGCGCTGAGGCCAAGCTTCCAATTTGAGAAGCAGGGCTCGCACCAGATTCATGTCTCGTTTCATTTTCCCCAATCGAGGCTAATAGAACTTGCTAGCCGACAGTACACAAACATCTCGGAACGTATTCGCAAACGGTGCCTTCTGCCCTTTGATCTGCTTCTCCACCTCAGTTCCCAACCGGCCACGAGCTGCGATTGCCTGATCGGCAGCCGTCTCCAGCCGCTCCACGTCCGATTGTGGGTGGGCGAGTACATCCTTAGACATTGAGTTCCGTGGTAGTCGGATGATGTTCTTATTATGTTCCGCTTGTGTCAATGGAAGGTGCTGAAAAGGTCCCGCGATGGCTAACCAAACTGCCGAGGAAGCGAAGAGCACAAACGTTGCAAAGATGGGCGAGGAGCTCGGTGAGATCTATTCAGCTCTCTGGCAAGACGTGGCGGTCCTCCACTTCGATTGGCACGAATACGTTGAGCTTTTCGGAACCAAGCCCGAGCGGATTGATCAGATGAATGCGACGGCTCCGCATTTCTTTAGGCTAGTTCAAGACCGGCTATGGGAAACGACCCTGTTACATCTGGCCAGATTGACCGATCCGGCCGAGTCCCCGGGGAAGGGTGGGGGGCGTACTAATCTAACTATCAAGGCGGTCCCAGAGTATATTAGCGACGCTGCGCTGAAGGTGCGTTTGGCAACGTTTATCGATGATGCTGTCAAACTCACCGAGTTCGCCCGCGACTGGCGCAATCGACACATCGCGCACCGAGACCTAAAGTTGGTCCTTGAGCAGGCAACCGCCCCGTTGGCTGAAGCCAGCCGCGCGGACGTGAAAAAGGCACTGTCCGCAATTGCCGCTGTACTAAACGCCGTTTCAGCGCACTATACTAACTCGCAGACGGCGTTCGATTTCGGCGGTCCACTCGGCGGGGCTGTATCGCTTCTGTATATCCTTGGCATCGGCTCGCGAGCCAAGGAGGAGCGCGCCAAGCGGCTCATGGCTGGGACGCAAACGGCTGACGACCTAGTCATTCATAACGTGTGATCCATGCCAGCACAGCGCCAGTTTGGCAGTAACAAGAGCGGCGGCTTCAACACTGTCACCAAAGCCTACAAGAACGATCCGTCGATTGAAAATTATATCGCTCTGCGCAGGAAACATCCAAACGCTGAGATTGAAGTCGCAGTTACAGGTGGCATGGATCAGGCGTTTTATATCCAAGATATCGTAGAGCAATTCGGCATAGACATAGATTTGGTTCTTGGTGCTCTCGATGCAGACGCTGAAAAGGTAAGCCAACTATCTCTTTTGCTTATGGAGAAGATGGTTGAAGCTAAGCGTTTGTCTCGTAGAGGCCAAACGCAACTGATTAGGCGCGGTGTCGCGTTGCCCGACAAGCTCATAGATTGGCTCATCAGCATTTCGCTAGATGGCATGAGCTGGAACGACAACCTGCACATACCCCGAGACCTCATTGTGCTCATTCGCGAGAGAATTGGCGGAGCAAATTTTGAGTATGAGCGTGCATCGAAGGTGCACCAGCAGAAGCAATATGCGGCGATAATCGCCGGTCAGCTTAAGGCACAGGGGGTCCGGCCAACGTTCAAGGTCGTTGGCGATGCGTTCGGCGTGTCACCAAGCACGGTGAAGCGCTGGTTCAAACCAGGAGAGTTTGAGCGCGAAGCAAGCGTGTGGGCAAACTTGTGCGATAGCAATGGCCAGCTCCGTCCAATTGCCGAATTGCGGAAAGGCGTTGCAAGCAAAAGATAGTGCGCAACGGCGTGCCGTCGTTCATTGTTGACTTCGGGTAGAGGATTGCCACGGATGTCGAAAATGCGAAGGCGAGACAGGCTAAAAATTCGAGGGCCTTGGTTGTTTGAAGCGGAGGCCGAAGGGCCTCTCGGGCTCGCGGCTCTGCTACTATTATTGTTGGCCCTTATTGTCGCTAAGGGCTGGGGAGTGTTTTGAGGGGACCGCAAGCCGTATGCGTTACGGTGGATTCATGGCGCGTATGGGCTGAGCAAAGCTTGCCCTGATCGTTAGGCTGAGCATCGGTCGCGATCACGCGCCGGCGCGATAGTGCCCGGACTTGCCGCCGATCTTCTCGACGAGGTGGATGCCCTCGATGCGGATGCCGCGATCGACCGCCTTGACCATGTCGTAGATCGTCAGGCATGCGACCGAGACCGCGGTCAGCGCCTCCATTTCGACGCCGGTCGGCCCCGTCACCTTGACGCTGGCGCGGACGATGCAGCCGGGCAGCTTGCGGTCGGGTGTGATGTCGATCGTGACCTTGGTCAGCGCCAGCGGATGGCAGAGCGGGATCAATTCCGAGGTCCGCTTCGCCGCCATGATGCCGGCGATGCGCGCCGTCGCAAGCACGTCGCCCTTCTTGGCCTGGCCGGTCTCGATCAGCGCCAGCGTCGCCTTGCTCATCACGACGCGGCCTTCGGCGACCGCGGTCCGCTCGGTCGCGGGCTTGGCCGAGACGTCGACCATCCGCGCCTCGCCCTTGGCGTCGATATGGGTGAGGGCGGAGCCGGAGCCGGACGGCTCGGCCTTGGTCTTGCCCTTGCTCTTCCGCGCCATTGGGTCAGCGCGTTGCGGTGGCGCGCGGGGCGGCCTGCCGCGTCAGCAAGGCGCGGGTCGCCGCGGTGACGTCCTGCTGCCGCATCAGGCTTTCACCGACCAGGAAGGTCGACATCCCGACCCGTTCGAGCCGGGCGAGATCGTCGGGCGTGAAGATGCCGCTCTCGCCGACCATCAGGCGGTCGCGCGGGATCAGCGGCGCCAGCGCCTCGCTGGTCGCGAGCGTGGTCTCGAAGGTGCGCAGATTGCGGTTGTTGACGCCGATCATCGGCGAGCGAAGCTTCAAGGCACGGTCAAGCTCGGCGCGGTCGTGGATCTCGATCAGCACGTCCATGCCATAGCCGAGCGCGGCGTCCTCGATCTCACCGGCCGCCGCGTCGTCAAGCGCGGCCATGATGATCAGGATGCAGTCGGCGCCATGGGCGCGCGCTTCCGCCACCTGATAGGTATCGAACATGAAATCCTTGCGCAGCACCGGCAGGCTGGTCGCGGCGCGGGCCGCAACCATGAAGTCGAGATGGCCCTGGAACGAGGGCGCATCGGTCAGCACCGACAGGCAGGCCGCGCCGCCGGCCTCATAGGCTTTCGCGAGCACGGGCGGATCGAAATCGGCCCGGATCAAGCCCTTCGAGGGCGAGGCCTTCTTTACTTCCGCGATCAGCGCGTAGTCGCCGCGCGCATGCTTGTCCTTGAGGGCGCGGACGAAGCCGCGCGGGGCCGAAGCCGATTTGGCCTGCGCCTCGACCTCGGCGAGCGGATGGGCGCGCTTCGCGGCCGCGATCTCCTCGCGCTTGTAGGCCTCGATCTTGGTCAGGATGTCGGACATCGCTTAATGCCTTGCTTGCGCATGATCTGATTCGAAAAACCGGTTCCCACTTTTTCGGATCATGCTCAACCGTTCGAAACCGCGACCAGATGCTTCAGCCGCGCAGCGGCGGCGCCGCTGTCGAGCGACTGTACGCCGATCGCGACGCCTTCCTTGAGGTCCTTGGCGCGGCCGGCCACGATCAGCGCGGCGGCAGCATTGAGCAGGGCGACGTCGCGATAGGCGCTCGGCTTGCCCTGCAGCACGCTGGAGAGCGCGATCGCATTGGCATCGGCGTCACCGCCCTTCAGCGCCTCGCCGCCGACGCGGCCAAGGCCGGCGTCCTCGGGCGTCACCTCTGATGTCCTGATCTCGCCGTTCTCCAGCGTCGCAACGAAGGTCGGGCCGGTGAGGGTGATCTCGTCGAGGCCATCGGAGCCATGCACGACCCAGACCTTGTCCGAGCCGAGGTTCTTCAGCACCTGCGCCAGCGGCTGCACCCATTGCCGCGAGAACACGCCGACCATCTGCCGCTTGACGCCGGCCGGGTTCGACAGCGGCCCGAGCAGGTTGAAGATGGTGCGGGTGGCGAGCTCGACCCGGGTCGGACCGACATTCTTCATCGCCGGATGATGCGCGGGCGCGAACATGAAGCCGATGCCGGCTTCCTTGACGCAGCGCCCGACTTGTTGGGGCGTCAAATCGAGCTTGACGCCGAGCGAGGCCAGCACGTCGGCGGCGCCCGAGCGCGACGACAATGCGCGGTTGCCGTGCTTCGCCACGGGCACGCCGGCGCCGGCCACGATGAAGGCCGCGCAGGTCGAGACATTGACCGAGCCGGAGCCGTCGCCGCCGGTGCCGACGATATCGACGGCCTCTGCCGGCGCCGTGACCGGCAGCATCTTGCCGCGCATCGCGGTGACGGCGCCGGTGATCTCCTCGACGGTCTCGCCGCGCACCCGCAGCGCCATTAGCAGTCCGCCCATCTGCGAGGGCGTGGCTTCGCCCGACATCATGCTGTCGAAGGCGGACGCCGCCTCTTCACGCGTCAGCGTGGCGCCGGTGGCGACTTTTCCGATGATCGATTTCAGGTCGTCCATTCGCTGGCTCAGGGTCTGTTGTTGGAGCTTGATCGCCGCGCAGCGCGCCGTCGCGCTGTCCCGATCATGCTCAATTATTTGCGCCTGTCACCTGTGCGAAGGCTGCCTGGTTGATGGTCACGCCGATATCGGACTCGATCTTCGTGACATATTGCGCGACCTGCTCGTCGCTGAGCGACCGCCGCAGCGCCTCGGTGAGCTGCTTGGCCGCATCCGACGCGAAGTCGACCGGTGGCACCGTCACGTTGGTGACGCGGAAGACCACCCACTGGCTGCCGCCGGCGACGGAGGTCTGTCCGTCGCCATCCTTGGCGGCCCGGAATGCGGCCGCAATCACGCCTGCCGGCACGGCAGGCAGCGAGGCCTCGCGGTTGAAATTCGCCGCGGTTTCGACCTTGACGCCGACAGCGGCGGCTTCGTCGGCGAGCTTGGCGCCGCTGTCGAGCTTCTGGACGATCTCGGTCGCCTTGGCGCGCAGCTTGGTGGAGATCTGGTCCTCGCGCCACTTGGCCTCGACCTGGTCGCGAACCTCGTCGAGGCTGCGCTCGCGCGACGGCGTGATGCCGAGCACGTCGTACCAGACATAGCCGCCGTTGAACTGGATCGGGTCGTTGTCGACGCCGACGTCGCTGTTGAAGGCCTGCGACACCACGTCGAGACCGCGCGGGATGTTGGTCGCGACCTGGCCGTTCGGCAGCCGCCCGGAGCGATCGACCGCGTCGATGGTGACGGGGGTCAGCTTCAGCTTCTGTGCGGCTTCGACGACGCTGGCGCCGCCGCCGCGCTCGTCCTCCATCTTGTCGCGCAGCTCGGCGACTTTGGTGCGGGCGCGCTCGGAGGCGATCTCGTTCTTCACCTGCTGGGCGAGGCTCTCATAGCTCGGGGTCACGCCGGGCTCGACCTTGCCGACCTTGACCAGCGCGACGCCGAAGCGGCCCTGCACCGGCTGGCTGACTTCGCCTGCGGGCAGGGAGAAGGCGGCATCGGCGACGGCCGGATCGAGGATCGCCGACTTTGCGACCAGGCCGAGATTGACGTCGGCCAGATTGAGGTTGCGCTCCTTGGCGATGTCGTCGAACGACGCGCCCGACGCAATCCGCCCGCGCGCGGCCTGCGCCTCGCCGGCGTCCGGAAACACGATCTGCGAGACCTCGCGCTTCTCCGGCGTGCTGAGCCGGTCCTTGCGCTCCTCGAAGATCTTCCTGGCGTCCTCGTCCGACACCGTTTCCCACTTGCCGATCTCCTCGGGCGTGATCGCGACGAAGGAGATCTTGCGGTATTCGGGCGCGCGGAACTGGACCTTGTGGTCCTCGAAATAAGCGGCGAGCGCCTCGGGCGAGGGCGGATCGATGGTGCCGGCCTGGGCGGCGCCGAGCGTGATGTAGTCGATCGAACGCTGCTCGTTCTGGAACCGGGTCAGCGCCTCGACCAGCGATTTCGGCGGCTCGATCCCGGACGAGATGGTGCCGGCGATCTGGCGCCTGAGGCCAACGCGGCGCTGCTCGGCGATGTAGCGGCCTTCGGTATAGCCATAGTTGCGGATCACGGCCTGGAAGCGCTGCGGGTCGAACTGGTTGTTGAGGCCCTTGAAGTTCGGATCGTTGTAGATCGCGCGCAGCACCTCGGCGTCGGACACATTGAGACCCATGCGGCGCGCTTCCTCGTCCAGCGCGGCTTCCGCAAGCGTCTGCTGCAGCACCTGGCGGTCAATGCCGAAGGCGCGCGCCTGGTCCGGCGTCAGCGGACGGCCGAACTGGCGGCCAAGCTGCTGCAGGCGGTCGGTATAGATCTGGCGGAACTGCTCGGCCGAAATCTCGGTCCCGCCCACCTTGGCGAAGGTCGACTGGCCAAACCCCTTGAAAATGTCGGCAATGCCCCAAATTCCGAAACTGACGATCAAAACGCCCATCACCACGGCCATAATCGTCTTGCCGAGCCAGTTTGATGAGGCTTTCCGCATTCCTCGAAGCATGGGTCCAACTTGTTTTACAGGAGGGGAACCGGGTCGTGCCCAATGGGGAGCCGAAAGTCGAGGCTTTTGTCCCGCAGCAGGGCGTCACCGGATTGAAAACCCATCATAAAGTGGCCGAAGCGCCCCCGCAACCTTGGCCGCGCGGGTGGAAGCGTCGCACGGTGTGCGCGAAGCCGCGCTCTGGAAGTCGCCGCCCGGCTCTGATAGCGCAGGGACACGCTTGAACGATGGGAAATCCGACATGACCGACGCCATCCGGCCGCTGATCGCCGGCAACTGGAAAATGAACGGCCTGAAATCCTCTTTTGTCGAGTTCGACGCGATGCTGGCGGGCGCCGGCGATGTCGCCGGAAAGGCCGATCTCCTGGTCTGTCCGCCGGCGACGCTGGTCGGGGCCTTTGCCGACAAGGCGCGCGGCTCGAAGGTCGCGGTCGGCGCCCAGGATTGCCATCCCAAGGCATCGGGTGCCCACACCGGCGATCTCTCGGCGGAGATGTTCAAGGATCTCGGCGCGGTCGCGATCATCGTCGGCCATTCCGAGCGGCGCGCCGACCACGGCGAGACCGATGCCTTGATTCGGCAGAAGGCGGAGGCCGTCTGGCGCGCCGCTCTGACCGCGATCGTCTGCATCGGCGAGACGCGCGAGCAGCGCGACGCCGGCAAGACGCTCGATGTCTGCGGCACCCAGCTTGCGGGCTCGCTGCCCGACGGCTCGACCGCGGCCAACCTGGTCGTGGCCTATGAGCCGGTCTGGGCGATCGGCACCGGCCTGACCCCGACGGCCAAGGATGTCGAGGAAGTTCACAGGTTTATCCGGGGTCAGCTCACCGATCGCTTCAAGGGCGAGGGAAACAGGATCAGGATCCTCTATGGCGGCTCGGTCAAGCCGTCGAACGCGGCCGAACTGATGGCGGTGGCCAATGTCAACGGCGCGCTGGTCGGCGGCGCCAGCCTGAAGGCGTCGGACTTTTTGGCGATCGCTGCGGGGTGTTAGGCGGCGGCCGCGCCTCGAATTGGGCTCGCTTGCCGTCACCCTGAGGTGCGAGCCTTGCGGCGCAATTGCGCCGCTGGGCGAGCCTCGAAGGGTCGACGGCCCGCGGCTGGTGGCCGTGCACCCTTCGAGACGCGCTACGCGCTCCTCCAGCGACAAAGGCTTCGCCTTTGCGCGGGGGTGACGGGATTGGCAGTTGGCCGTGCGCACCTTTATCGAGCGGCGGGCTAGGCAGCTGCCGCCGCGCCGATCCGCTTCCAGTAGATCATCGTCCCGGTGAGGCCGCCATGCGGCTTCAGCGCGTAGTCCGGGATGATGCCGGTGAGCTGAAATCCCAGTCTTTCATAGAGTGGCGCGGCGCCATCCTCTTCGGCGGTGTCGAGCACCAGCAGTGTGCGCCCGTGCATGATCGCAAGCTGCTCGGCCGCGCGCATCAACTCCGTCGCCACGCCGCGATGGCGATGGGCGAGGCGTGTCATCATCTTTGCAATTTCCGCCCGATGCGGCTGGTTCGGCGGCAGTTTGAGCAGAAGCGTCACGGTGCCGATCAGTTCATTGCCGGTGAATGCGCCGAGCACGATGCGTTCGCCGCGCGCGGCGGCGCCGAGCGCGTCCTGCCAGAATGCATCGGCGTCATCCGGCGACAGCGGATGCATGAAGCTCACCGAGCCGCCGCCGGCGACGGTCTCGATCAACAGCTCGCGAAGGGCGCCGCGAATCGCAGGCGCATCCTCGAGCGGCTTGATGGCAAAGTGCGACATGCATCAGCTCCGGGCCAGGGTGACCACATAGGTGCAGGAGGCGTTGGTCTCGTTGGCGAAGGTCGTCTCGGCCGGCGGGCCAAAACCAAGGCAATCGCCGGCGGCGAGCACGTGGCGTGCGCCGCCTTCGGTGATGACGAGGCTGCCGCTCAACACCCAGACCAGCTGGCGGATATGCGCGTAGGACGAGGCGGGCAGGGTCACGGTCTGCTTCGGCGGCAGTTCGACCCGCACCAGCTCGACCGGATGGTCGGGACGGCTGAACACCTGGCGGCGCAGATAGCCGGTTTCCGGATCGCGCCAGACCGGTTGCGCGGCGGCGCGCGACAGCCGTTCGCCCTGGCCTTCGGCGCGCAACATCAGGCCGGCCAAAGTGAGATCGAAAGCCGAGGCGAGGCGCACCAGCACGACCGCGGTGGGGCTGACCTCGGCGCGCTCGATCTTGCTGATCGTGGCCTTCGAGACGCCGGCGCGTTCGGCGAGATCGGCCAGCGACCAGCCGCGGCCATCGCGTTCGAGCCTGATCCGCTGTGCGAGGCGTTGGCCGAGATCGTCTACCAAAGTATCCATATGTATATTATAATAGAAATCGCCGGTTCCGGGCAAGGCCTGGCCGGGCCGTGATCGGCGCGGCTTGTGATCATCGACAGTGCGACTATCTCGGGGGTGACAATGCCCGGTGCAATCGTGTAACAGGGCGCGACTTCACGAAAACCCGTAAAGCCGATAGCGCCGTTTGTCTGGCTGCTTGGCGGCTTGTGACGGAAGGCTTGCGATGCAGACTGTCGTTATCATTGTCCACCTCATGATTGTCGCCGTCATGATCGGCGCCGTGCTGTTGCAGAAATCCGAAGGCGGCGGCCTTGGCATGGGTGGCGGCGCCGGCTTCATGTCGAGCCGCGGCACCGCCAATTTGCTGACGCGCACCACGGCGATCCTCGCGGTGGGCTTCTTCCTGACCAGCCTGTTCCTGTCCTGGTACGCAGGCTACGACCGCAAGCCGAGCTCGATCATCGGCGCCGGCGCACCGGCGCAGACGCAGCCGGCCGGCGGCACGCCGATGAACGCGCCGACCTCGGGCGGCATCCTCGATTCGCTGAAGAAAGCCGACGAGCAGCAGGGGCAGCAGGCCCCGAGCGGTCCGCAGGCGCCACGGTCGCAATAAAGCAGGGTGGCCATGCAGGATGCACCGCTGGCATCCTGCATCAGAAACCCCCATCAATGCTCTGAAATCGCTTCCAGTTTGATGTCACCCACAGCCCGGCGAATTGTTTGCCGGGAACAGCCGATTCGTTTTGCGAATCGCCGGAGTCGGATTAAAGGTAAAGTCCCATGGCGCGGTACATATTCATCACCGGCGGCGTGGTCTCCTCGCTCGGCAAGGGTCTGGCTTCAGCGGCGCTCGGCGCCTTGCTGCAGGCCAGGGGCTACAAAGTCCGCCTTCGCAAGCTCGATCCCTATCTCAACCTCGATCCCGGAACGATGTCGCCGTATCAGCACGGCGAAGTGTTTGTGACCGACGACGGCGCCGAGACCGATCTCGATCTTGGCCATTACGAGCGCTTCACCGGTCGTCCGGCCACCAAGGCCGACAACATCACGACCGGGCGAATCTACCAGGACATCATCACCAAGGAGCGCCGCGGCGACTATCTCGGCGCCACCATCCAGGTGGTCCCGCACGTCACCAACGCGATCAAGGAATTCGTGCTGTCGGGTAACGACGAGTTCGATTTCGTGCTGGTCGAGATCGGCGGCACCGTCGGCGACATCGAGGGCCTGCCGTTCTTCGAGGCGATCCGCCAGCTCAAGAACGAGCTGCCGCGCGATCATGCCGTCTACATTCACCTGACGCTTCTGCCCTACATTCCAAGTGCCGGCGAACTCAAGACAAAGCCGACGCAGCATTCGGTGAAGGAGCTGCGCTCGATCGGCATCCAGCCGGACATCCTGCTATGCCGCACCGACCGCGAAATCCCGAAGGAAGAGCGGCGCAAGCTCGGCCTTTTCTGCAACGTGCGCGAGAGCGCCGTGATCGAGGCGCGCGACGTCGACAACATCTACGCCGTGCCCGAGGCCTATCACGCCGCCGGCCTCGACGACGAGGTGCTGGCCGCGTTCGGCATCACCGCGAAGATTCCGCCGGCGCTGCAGAGCTGGAACGTCATCAACGAGCGCGTCCGCAATCCGGAAGGTGCGGTGACGATCGCCATCGTCGGCAAATACACCGGCATGAAGGACGCCTACAAATCGCTGATCGAGGCGCTGTCGCACGGCGGCATCGCCAACAAGGTGAAGGTCAATCTCGATTGGATCGAGAGCGAGGTGTTCGAGAACGAGGACCCGGCGCCGTTCCTCGAGCACGTCAACGGCATCCTGGTGCCCGGCGGCTTCGGCCAGCGCGGCGCCGAGGGCAAGATCCGCGCGGCGCAGTTCGCGCGCGAGCGTGACGTGCCGTATTTCGGCATCTGCTTCGGCATGCAGATGGCGGTGATCGAGGCGGCGCGCAACCTGGTCGGCATCGAGGACGCCAACTCGACCGAGTTCGGCCCGACCAAGGAGCCGCTGGTCGGCCTGATGACGGAATGGCTGCGCGGCAACGAGCTCGAGAAGCGCTCGCAGAGCGGCGATCTCGGCGGCACGATGCGGCTCGGCGCCTATCCCGCGGCGCTCAACCGCGGCAGCCGCGTCTCGCAGGTCTATGGCGGCGCGACCGAGATCTCCGAGCGGCACCGCCATCGCTACGAGGTCAACACCGCCTACAAGGACCGCCTCGAGCAGCACGGCCTGCGCTTCTCCGGCATGTCGCCCGACGGCGTGCTGCCGGAGATCGTGGAGTACGAGGACCATCCCTGGTTCATCGGTGTCCAGTTCCATCCCGAGCTGAAGTCGCGGCCGTTCGAGCCGCATCCGCTGTTTGCCTCGTTCATCGAGGCCGCGGCGAAGCAGAGTCGGCTGGTCTAACCGAGCGGCCGTCAGCTGCGCCGTTACACGGCGCAGTCCTCGTTGGCCCGGCGTCCTTTCTTGATTGGTGAAATATCAGCGCCGGCCGCCGCTGCGACGTCGCGCGTCATCAGCTTGTATTGCGGACGGCGCGTCAGCCGGTAGACCGCGGCCGGCGGCACGTTGAGGATGGCGCGGTCGACCAGCGTGGCGCGCAGGCCGAGCCGGTCGAGGATCGGCCGCGGCACCGGGCAGCGCATGCCGTAGGTGAATTGATAGAACGCGCCGCCGGGACGCAGATAGCTGAACGCGCCGCCGACGATCGAGATGACCTTGCGCGGCGACATGTTGAGCAGCGGCAGTCCGCTGACGACGGCGCCGACCGGCGCGCCATCGTAGAGCTGCTCCGAGGCGAGGCGCGCCGCGTCCATCCACAGCACGCGCGAGCCGGGAAAGCGCAGCTGCAGCAGCCGCATGAAATCCGAGCCGTACTCGATCAGCGTAAGATCCTGCTGGCGCACGCCGCGCTTCAACAGCTGATAGGTGAACGCGCCGGTGCCCGGACCGAGCTCGAGCACCGGGCCGGTGCCGGCGCTGATGTCGCGCGTGATGAGTTCGGCGAGTGCGGTGCCCGACGGCGCAATGGCGCCGACGCGGCCGGGGGCCGCCATCCACGCCGTGAAGAAAGACAGCAGATCATGTGACATTGGGATTCCCAGCAAAGTGTCGCGGCGCTTCGACTCAAGATGCGAAGCGTGACGTCTTGTTTGCGCGAGCTGCATTGCGACAACATTGCGCGAGAGCCCCGTTCCGATTGAATCGGAACGGGGCTCTCGATTCTAGTTTTGACGCGTTTGCTTCACGCGAACCGGTGCCCATCCCGCATCGAGTGCGGGACAGGCTTCGCTCGAAAACGTTTCGGCATCACGACGCGAATGGCGCCGGCGGTAATGTAAGGCGGAAGCACGCGCCGCCCTTCGGACCGTCGAGCACGGAGACGTGACCGCCGTGCAACCTTGCGATCTCGCGTACCATGTTGAGGCCGAGGCCGGCGCCGCGGTCGAGCGGCGCGAGCCGATAGAACGGGTCGAAGATCCGCGTGCGCTCGCCCTGGGGAATGCCGTCGCCTTCATCCGATACGTCGATCGTCGCGGCGCTGCCGACATGGATGGTGATGGTGCCGCGGCGGCCGCCATGCTGGATGGCGTTCTGCACCAGATTGGTCAGCGCGCGCTCCAGCGCCGCGCGATCGCCGGATGTTTCCACGCGATCGACCGAAGTATCGAGCGACAGCTCGTAGCCGGCCGCGATCGCCAGCGGCGCAAGGTCGGCCGCGACATTGCGTGCGACCGCGACGAGATCGACGCGGACGAACGGATTGCGGCACTGGTCGAAGCGCTGGATGTCGAGCAGTTGCTCGGCCAATGTCGCAAGGCGCGCCGAATCCTCGAGCAGGCGGGTTTTCTCCGGGCCCGGCGGCAGCGACTCCAGCCGCGTGTTGAGGATCGCGATCGGCGTGCGCAATTCATGTGCCGCGTCGGCGACGAAGCGCTGGTGCCGGGAATAGCCGTCGTCGAGCCGCTTCAGCGCATCGTTGATGGCGGTCACCAGCGGCGCCACCTCGAGCGGCAGATGGTCCGCCGACAGCCGGCTGCCGCGCTGGCGGAAATCGATCCGGCGCGCCTCGTCGGCGGTGGTATCGAGACCGGCGAAGGCGCGCCTCACCACCATCGGCGTCGCGATGAAGGTGGCGCATGCCATCAGGAAAAGGCCGGGCAGGGCAATGGCGAGGAATGCCAGCGTCGTGGCGAGCGCGGTCTTGACGCTCGACATCGGCCCTTGCGTCGCGGTGAGCACCTGCACGGGGCCGGCATCGGAATTGACGCGCTTCAGCCGCGCCGGCGGCTTGCGCGGATCATCCTCGAACATCTGCCAGCCGAGCCGCGCCTGGCTGATCTGGTCGAGCGCGCCACCGATCCTGGCGAATTCCGGCGGCACCGCGCCTTCCGTCAGCGAACGGCCTTGCCGGTCGCGCACCAGGAACCAGAGGTCGGGCGTGTCGTCACGGAGCTTTTGCAGTTCGGCGGTCGGGCGCAAGATCAGCTCGCCCTTGCCATCGCGTGCGACCGCGCCCTGCACGATGGAAATCACATGATCCTCATCGCGCGGAACGATCAGGAAGCCGGTGGCACACAATGCGCTGATCAGGCAAACGATCAGCATGGCAAGCAGCAGCGCCTGCAGCGTCACCAGCCGCCAGCTCAGTTGCGAGCGCAGGCAATAGTGCTCGGCCTGTTCGCTCATGACGTTTGCTTCAAGAGATAGCCGACGCCGCGGATGCTGTGGATCTCGACGCCGGCGTTGGCGTCCGCGAGTTTGCGGCGCAGCCGCGAGACGTGGGCATCGAGCGCGTTGGACTGGATCTCGTCCTCGAAATTATAGACGGCTTCCTCCAGCGTCGCGCGCAGCACGGTGCGGCCCATGCGGCGCAGCAGCGTCTCCAGCACCAGCAGCTCGCGCCGCGGCAGCTCGAGCGGATGGCCGTCGACGCTGGCCTCGCGATGGCTGCAATCGAACGCCACGCGGCCGGCCCTGATGATCTCGAGCTGCAGTCCGGCGGGGCGGCGCAGCACGGCGCGCAGCCGCGCCAGCAGCTCCTCGACGGCGAACGGCTTGGCCAGATAGTCGTCGGCGCCACTGTCGAGGCCGGTGATGCGGTCGGTGAGATCGCCGCGCGCGGTCAGCACGATGATCGGAACGCCGTCGGCCTTGGCGCGCAGCTTCGGGATCAGGGTGAGACCGTCGCCGTCCGGAAGCTGGCGGTCGAGCAGGACCGCGCCATGCACGTCGGCGGAGATCGCTTCCTCGGCCTCGGCAAGGTTCGGCACATGGTCGACCACCATGTCGTAGCTCTTCAGCGCCTGCGACAGCGCCGCCGCCATTTCGGCCTCGTCCTCAACCAGCAGTATCCGCATGTCCTTGTGGGTCCAGCTCCTGAAGGCAGGTTTTAAGGCAAGTAACATTGCAACAACATTGCGGAAATGGCCGCCTGTCGCGAGCAGGGGTGCCATGTTGTCACCCCCTCAAGACAGCCCGGAAGGCGCTGGCTATAACCGCCCGCACACAAATCTGGGAGGACTGCCAATGATCTACGAGACCCGCGTCTATCGCTGCCTGCCGGGACGGCTGCCGGCGCTGCTCAAGCGCTTCGAGACCATCACGCTGAAGCTCTGGGACAAGCACGGCATCAGGCAGGCCGGCTTCTTCACGACGCTGGTCGGGGAATCCAACCAGGAGCTGACCTATCTGCTGGCCTGGGAATCGCTCGCCGAGCGCGAGAAGAAGTGGACCGCATTCCAGACCGATCCGGAGTGGATCACCGCGCGTGCCAAGACCGAGGAGGACGGCCAAATCGTTCTCAACATCGTCAACCAGCTTCTGGTGCCGACGGCGTTTTCGTCGGTCAAGTGACGCGGTGGCCGCAGGGGGCGCGATGACGAGACTTCGTCGCGCCCTATAACCGGCGCGGCTATTGCGGGCAGCCGGACGTCTGATCGCCCTGGGTCACCATCGGCTTGCCGTTGATGAAGACGCCGTGGCTGCCGGAGGTCGTCTTGCCGCCGCAATGCGTGCGATCGCCCATGACCACCGCCGGCTTGCCGTTGATAAGGACATTGGGCACGCCCTCGACGAGCGCGCCGCCATTGCTGGTGGTGTCGCCGCTGCGCGCCGCCGGCTTGCCATTGACGGTGACGCCGGTGGCGCCGCTGGTGACGACCCCGGGCTGGCTGCTGGACTGGCCATAGGCGAAGCCCGACATCGCCGACAGGGCGGCGACGGCTCTGATCATCAGCGGGATGCGCATGTCTTCCTCATGGGAATCTGTTCCGCGCCAGTTTATAGGCGCTGTTTGGGCGGGATTGTGTTAGCACGGCGCACCCACGGCGTCAGCGCAACCCCCTCATCGTGCGGGATGGCTTGATCCGTCCCGCCCGGGACTGCATGGTCGCCGGCAAAAGGATGCAGCATTTTGACCAATCAGGTTTCCGCGCCAGCCGCCGCGCCGATCGTTGCCGTCGGATCGGCCAAATTCGGCAATGCCCTGCCGATTTCGATCATCGCCGGTCCCTGCCAGCTCGAGAGCCGCGCGCATGCGCTTGAAGTAGCGTCCGCGCTGAAGGAGATCGCAGCGCGGCTCAAGATCGGTCTGGTGTACAAGACCTCGTTCGACAAGGCGAACCGCACCAGCGCGACGGCGGCGCGCGGCATCGGCTTGGCGCAGGCGCTGCCGATCTTCGCCGAGATCCGGTCTTCGCTCGGGCTGCCCGTGCTCACCGACGTGCATGAGGCGACCCAGTGCGCCGATGTGGCACAGGCGGTCGACGTGCTGCAGATCCCGGCCTTCCTGTGCCGGCAGACCGATCTCCTGCTGGCCGCGGCCGCGACCGGCAAGGTCGTCAATGTCAAGAAGGGCCAGTTCCTGGCGCCGTGGGACATGGCCAATGTGGTCAGCAAGATCACCGGCGCCGGCAACGCCAATGTGCTGGTCACCGAGCGCGGTGCGTCGTTCGGCTACAACACGCTGGTCTCGGACATGCGCGCGCTGCCGATTCTTTCGCGCACCACCGGCGCGCCTGTCATCTTCGACGCCACCCATTCGGTGCAGCAGCCTGGCGGCAAGGGTACGTCGTCGGGCGGCGAGCGTGAATTCGTGCCGGTGCTGGCGCGGGCCGCGGTCGCGGTCGGCGTTGCCGGCGTGTTCATCGAGACCCATCCAGATCCGGACCATGCGCCGTCCGATGGCCCCAACATGGTGCCGCTCCGTGACTTCGAATCCCTCGTCAAGCAGCTGATGCAGTTCGACGCGCTCGCCAAGACGGCCTGACCGGCGGACAACGACATGACCGCAACGAGCGGCATGCCGCCGGCCCTCAACGTCATCACGCTGGCGACCTTCGCGGCGAGCCTGTCGGTGCGCGCGCTCGATCCGGTGCTGCCGCATGTCGCCGAGGATTTCGGCGTCAGCATCGCGACCGCGGCGAGCTTTGCCGCAGTGTTCGCCTTCACCTTTGCCGCGGTGCAGCCGGCAATCGGCGCCGCCGCCGACCTGTTCGGCAAGGCGCGGCTGATGACGATCTGCCTCGGACTGCTCGGCGTCGCCAACATCCTCGGCGCGCTGTCGACCTCGTTTCCGATGCTGTTCGTGACCCGCATCCTCGCCGGCATCGGCTCGGGCGGCGTGTTTCCGGTGGCGCTGTCGCTGACCAGCGATCTGGTCGGCCCGGACAAGCGGCAGCTCGCGATCGGGCGAACCCTCGCGGGGTCGATGACCGGCAATCTGCTTGGTGCGACGGCATCCGGCCTGATCGGCGACTTCCTCGGCTGGCGCGGCGTGCTCGCGGTGCTCGGCGGCCTCGTGATCGTCGTCGCGCTGGCGGTTGCGGCCGGTTTCCGCGGCGCCGCGCTGAACCGTCCGCCGCGCACCAGCCTGAAGGCGCTGCGCCACGGCTATCGCACCATCTTCACCAACCCGAACGCGCGGATCTGCTATTCGGCGGTCTTCATCGAAGGATGCTGCGTGCTCGGGCTGTTTCCCTTCATCGCCTCGTTCCTGTTCGAGCTCGGCGAGACCTCGCTGTCGATCGCCGGCATCGTGATCGCGGGCTTTGCGATCGGCGGATTGCTCTACACGCTGACGGTGTCGCGCCTGCTGCCGTGGATCGGGGTGAGGGGCATGATGGTCGTCGGCGCGACGCTGGTCGCTATCCAACTGGTCGGCGTCGCCTTCGGACCGCACTGGAAGCTGCAGATGGCGAGCTTGCTTGTGATGGGCCTCGGCTTCTACATGATCCACGGCTGCCTGCAGGTGTTCGCCAGCGAGCTGTCGGTCGAGGCGCGCGCCACCGCGCTGTCGCTGCACTCGTTCTTCTTTTTCATGGGCCAGACCGTCGGCCCGATCGCCTACGGCTTCGGCCTGCAACACGTCGGCAAGACCGCGACGCTGGTGTCGGCCGCCGCCGTGATGGTGGTGCTCGGCTTTATCTGCGCGAGATTTCTGCGGCAGACCAGGCCCGCCGATGCGCAGACAACCTAGGCGCCCACGGGCCCACCGGCCGTGGCAGACACAACATGCAGGGAAGCGGGGTGCAGCGTCAGGGTGACGCATGTCGCAGCAGCGTTCGGACGACCGCGCATGGCATGAGGATTGCTTATTTCTCGCCATTTGAGGTGAGAGCGTGGACGTCCAGACCGGCTGGCCTATTCGAGGGAATGCGGACGTCAGGACAACGGGATATGGCACCGAGCCTCCACTTCAACGATTTCTGGCCTCCTGCCATCAAGAATTCAAATCGGACAATTCCGGCGCGCTCGCCGACTACATTCCGGAGCTGAAACGGGCCAACCCGGCGCATTTCGGCATCAGCCTCGTCACCATCGATGGCCATGTCTACGAAGTCGGCGACAGCGCCGCTCCTTTCACCATCCAGTCCGTTTCGAAGGCGTTCGTGTTTGCGCTGGCCCTCGATCTCGTCGGCGAAGCGCGCGTCGCGTCGGCGATCGGCGTCGAGCCGAGCGGTGAGGCATTCAACTCGATCCGGCTGACCAACGACAACAAGCCGTTCAATCCGATGGTCAACGCCGGCGCGATTGCCTGCTCCGGGCTGATCCACGAGGTCGATGGCCGCGCCGCATTCGAGCGCATCCGGGACAAGCTCGGCCAGTTTGCCGGCCGCGAACTCGACGTCGACGACGCGGTCCATGCGTCGGAGACGGCGACCGGCAACCGCAATCGCGCGATCGCCTGGCTGCTGCGCAATTACCTCGTGCTGCAGGACGACGTCGATGCCGTGCTCGACATCTATTTCCGGCAATGCGCCATTCTCGTCACCGCGCGCGACCTCGCGGTGATGGCCGCAACGCTCGCCAATCGCGGCGTCAATCCGGTCACCGGCGTCCAGGTGGTGACGCCGCACGTCGTCGCGCGCACGCTGTCGGTGATGACGAGCTCGGGCATGTACGACTATGCCGGCGAGTGGATCTATCGCGTCGGAATGCCCGCCAAGAGTGGGGTCGGCGGCGGCATCGTCGCAGCGCTCCCGTCGCAATTGGGGCTCGGCACCTTTTCGCCGCTGCTCGATGGGCACTTCAACAGCGTGCGAGGCCTGAAGGTTTGCGAGGCGCTGTCGGCACGATTTGATCTGCATATGCTCAACCGCAGCGGCGACGTCCGCACCTGCATCATCGCCGACTACGACATCTTCGGCATCACCTCCCGCCGCAGCCGCCAGCCGCACGAACAGCAGATCCTCGATGACCGCCACAGCGACACCCGCGTCATCGAGCTGGTGGGGGCGCTCAACTTCGCGTCGATCGACTACGTCACTCGCCGGCTGTCCAGCGAGCCGCCCGGCGCGCCGCTGCTGATCCTTGATTTCCACCGCGTGCCCGACATCACGGCAGCCGGCGCCCAGCTGCTGGCTGAGAAAATCGCCACGCTCGGAAATTCCGGTGTCACCACGATCATCTGCGGTGTCGAGACGACGTCGCCGGTCTGGGCCACGATCCGCGCGCAGATCGAAGAGCCGAAGCGGTTGCGGCATTTTCCGCTGCTCGACGACGCCGTTGAATGGGCCGAGGATCAACTGATCTACCGCTATGGAGGCTTCACCGAGACCAAGGAGACCGCCCATCTCGGCGAGCAGGCGCTGTTGGCCGATCTCGCGCCCGAGGAGATCGCTGCGCTCGCCGAACTCTCGACGCCGCGCCGCTACGACGCCGGCCAGCGCATCGTCGTGGCCGGCGAGCCGGCCAATTCGTTGTTCTTCCTGCAAAGCGGGATGGTGAGCGTGAAGCTGCCGAGCGGCGTGCGGCTTGCCTCGCTCGGGCCGGGGATGGAGTTCGGCGAGATGGCGATCATCGAGAGCCACCGCAGCGCCGACGTCTGGGCGGACACGCCGGTCAAATGCCTCGAGCTACCGATCGACAGCTTTGCCGACTATCGTCAGCTCCACCCGCAGATTTCGATGAAGGTCATGCGCAATCTTTCCGCACTGCTGGCGCGCCGCCTGATCCTCGCCAATGCCAAGGTCGATCTGCTGAGCGCCTATTGAGACGCCGGATCAGCCCCGGCCTCGATAGGGCGCGACGCCCTGATCGGGAACCCAGACGCCCTTCGGCAGCCGGCCGGTCTGGAAGAACACGTCGATCGGGATGCCGCCGCGCGGATACCAGTAACCGCCGATCCGCAGCCATTTCGGTTTGATTTCCCCGACGATGCGCTTCCCGATCATGACGGTGCAATCCTCGTGGAAGGCGCCGTGATTGCGGAAGCTCGCCGCATAGAGTTTCAGCGACTTAGATTCCAGGAGCCACCGGCCCGGCACATAGTCGAGCACCAGATGGGCGAAGTCCGGCTGGCCGGTGATCGGGCAGACCGAGGTGAATTCCGGGATAGCGAAGCGCACCAGATAATCCGTGCCGGCCTGCGGATTGGGGACGCGGTCGAGCACCGCCTTGTCCGGGCTATCCGGCCACGCGACGGCACGGCCGAGTTGCAGGGTTTTCTTCGCCATGGGCCTCATCCTTTTGGGAGCGGCCGAAATGAACGGAAGCGGGCGGTTCGTCAACCGTCCGCGTGCGGGGGCAGGGTGCTACGCGGGCGCGGCAGTCTGGATCAGGACCAAGCGGTCTTGGCCGGATTCACAGCCCCAGACCTCGCCGGGCCGGCCATCGAGTTGCCGGACATTCGCGCCGGCGCGGTCGCTCGGAAAGGCGTTGAAGGTCGCGCCCACCGGATCGAAGCGCATGATCGCGTTGGCCGAGAAATCGGTGAGCCAGACCTTGTCCTTGTCGTCGACATAGACGGCATAGGTCCGTGGATTGCTGCCGGGCAGCTTCCAGGCCCTCCACGTCCCGTCGGCGGGATCGTGCACTGACACGTTGCCGCTGTTCCACTCGCTGACCCAGATCCGCCCCCGCGAATCCGACCACACCCGTCGCGCGCCCTGTTTCGGCGTCGGCGGCTGGACCACGCTGGCGTTGCCGGTCGCAAGGTCAATCCGTGCGATATAGCTGCCGGCAAGCGAGGCGTACCAGATGTCGCCGTTTGGGGTCACGGTGATGCCGTAGGGGCCGACGCCGCGCGGTGCCTCGAACACCTTCATCTCACCGGATTTCGGATCGAGCCGGCCGTAGAAACCGGACTGGCCGGTGAACCAGTAGACGCCGCGCTTGTCGAACACGCCGGTATTGAGATTGGCGTCAGCGGCTTTCTCAGGCAGGCGGAACAGCGTCACCTTGTGGTCGCCGGGGTCGACGCGGGCGATCGCATTCTGCCCGCCCTCGGTTACCCACGGCGCGCCGTCGGGGCCGATCGTGACGCCGTGCGGGGCCGCACCCTTGCCGAGGCTGACCAGCTTGAACGCACTGTCGCGCGGATTGAGCCGGCCCAGCGCACCGCTGCGCTGGCCCGTGAACCAGACGGTGCCATCGGGCGCCGGAGTGACATCGTGCAGGCCGGTCCCGGCGTCGACGTTGAAATATTTCACCCGGAACGGCGTCTGGGCATCCTGCGCCTGCGCTCTCGTGGTCAAAATCGCGGCAGTGGTGGAGGCGAGAAACTGGCGACGGTTCATTGCGTTATCCCGGCTTCGTGAAACAATGGGCCAGCACGCGAAGGTAATCCCTGACAGCATAAACCCACCACATTGCACCGTCAGACGGGCCGGGCG